>CASUON010000049.1 GCA_949457475.1 uncultured Lachnospiraceae bacterium | reverse complement strand
CGATTGCAGGGGCGGCAGAGACCTACTGGGGCAAGAACAAAGGCCGTTCCATGGAAGGGATGCTTGTAAAAGTAACAAAAGCGCTTGTTGTATTATTTATCGTGATTTCGGCAATCCTTAATATAGGAAGCTTTGCCTGACGTTGTTTGGCTTGCTCGGTATTATTTGAGGATGCTTGTGATCGCTTAAGTACTCTTATCGCGTAATAGGTTGAGTACAAGGGTTAAAGTAAAAATACACAAGGTAGAAATATACAAAGCATACACAAAGGAAAGCTGCCGCGATAAGCGGCAGTTTTTGTTTTTCATGTTAAGCATCGAGGCCTGCTATGCGCCCACCATTTGGCGCAAATCTCCCATAGCATGCCCCTTAGGGTACAAATTGGGACGCACATCTGCCGGAAAGCATGTTTCAAACATGATCTAGTACACTAGAAATTACAATATTATAATGAGGACAAATATATGGACAGAAAATTACTGGAAGATAGGAAACAGATGATATATGCATTTATATGCGATGATTTGTATGTCCCAATGAAAACGAAAGAGATCGCCGCTGTGCTGCAAGTTCCAAGGAGCCAGCGCAGCGAGCTGCAGGAAGTTTTGGATGCGTTGGAAGAAGAATGCAAGGTAGAAGTATCCAAAAAAGGGAAATATACAAAATCACAGGGAAATATCCTCTACGGCACGTTTATCAGCAACGCGAAAGGGTTCGGTTTTGTCGCGGTAGAGGATAAGGAAGAGGACTATTTCATAGCCCCGGAAAACCGCGGCGGCGCCATCCACTTAGACCAGGTGCAGATACGGCCGCTACCGCAGCATAGCGGCAGGCGGACAGAAGCAGAAGTGGTAAAAGTCGTATCCCACGGGTTGACCCAGGTTGTGGGAACCTACGAAAGCAGCAAAAATTTTGGTTTTGTCGTACCAGATAACGCGAAATTCGGGCAGGACATTTTTGTGTTGAAGGAGCATTCCATGGGGGCTGTTACCGGCCACAAAGTAGTCGTGGAGCTGACCGCATACGGAGGGAAAGGGAAGAACCCGGAAGGGAAGGTTACAGAGATTATTGGCCACCGCAACGACCCTGGGACGGACATTATGTCCATTGTAAAAGACAGCGGCATGCCTGTGGAATTTCCGGATAAAGTTATGAAACAGGCGGCAAACGCCCCGGATCAGGTGAGCGCGGCGGATATGCAGGGGCGGCTGGACTTGCGGGAATGGCAGATGGTGACAATCGACGGCGAAGACGCCAAAGACCTAGACGACGCCGTATCGTGCGTCATGGATGGGGAAAATTACCGCCTTGGCGTCCATATCGCGGATGTATCCAATTATGTGCAGGAGCACTCGGCCTTAGATGTGGAGGCGTTAAAACGCGGGACGAGCGTCTATCTGGTCGACCGGGTGATCCCGATGCTGCCCCACAGGCTATCCAATGGGATATGCTCGTTAAATGCGGGGCAAGACCGCTTGGCGTTAAGCTGTATCATGTTAATCAACCCTAAAGGGCAGGTGGTCGACCACCAGATCGCGGAGACTGTGATAAACGTAGACCGCAGAATGAGCTATACCGCAGTCCGGGGTATTTTGGAAGACCATGAGCAGACGCTTTGTGAGACGTACCGGGAGCTTGTACCGATGTTTGAACGTATGAAAGAGCTGGCGGCGATCCTGCGTGGGAAACGGATGAAGCGCGGCTCCATCGATTTTGACTTCCCTGAGACGAAAATGGTGTTGGATGAAAAGGGAAAGCCGCTGGAGATCCGGCCTTATGAACGGAATACGGCTACAAAGCTGATCGAAGACTTTATGCTGATTGCAAACGAAACCGTAGCGCAGGACTATTTCTGGCAGGAGCTGCCGTTTGTCTACCGTTCGCATGAAACGCCTGATACCGAGCGGATTAAAAAATTGGCTGCGTTTATCGGCAGCTTTGGGCTGACGCTGCACAATCCGCATGAGGATATCCATCCCAAAGAACTCCAGAAGCTGCTGGCAAAAATAGACGGAACGCCGCAGGAGGCGTTAATCAGCCGCCTGACGCTGCGTTCGATGAAGCAGGCAAAGTACACTGTGGACTGCATTGGGCATTTTGGGCTGGCGACGCAATATTACTGCCATTTTACTTCCCCTATCCGGAGGTATCCGGACTTGCAAATCCACCGTATTATCAAGGACAACCTGCGGGGGCGTATGAATGAAAAGAAAAAGCAGCACTATGAATCGATACTTCCAGAAGTAGCCAAGCACTCCAGCGAAACCGAGCGGCGCGCGGATGAAGCGGAGCGCGAGACCGAGAAGCTAAAAAAAGTGGAGTACATGCTGGAGCATATCGGCGAAGTTTTTGAAGGGGTCATTTCCGGCATTACGACGTGGGGGATGTATGTAGAACTGCCGAATACGATCGAAGGCATGGTACACGTAACCTCTATGGAAGGCGACTATTACCATTATGTAGAAGAGACTTATGAAATGGTAGGTGAAAACAGTGGCAAAAGCTACCGGCTGGGCGAATTTGTACAAGTAGAATGCTACGGGGCGGATAAAACCCTGCGGACAATTGATTTCCGGCTGGTGAAGGATGAGGGTAAAAAGAATGGGGAAAGATAATTTTAAATTAATTGCGAATAACAAAAAAGCAAGGCATGATTATTTCTTGGAGGAGACCTACGAATGCGGTATCAGCCTGCACGGGACGGAAGTAAAATCGATGCGTATGGGAAGGTGCAGCATCAAAGAGGCGTTTGTGCATATCGAACAGGAAGAGGTCATTGTCTACGGCATGCATATCAGCCCTTATGAAAAAGGCAATATTTTTAACACCGACCCGCTCCGTCCAAAGAAGCTGCTGATGCATAAGCGGGAAATCCGCAAACTGCAGGGGCAGATAAAAGAAAAAGGGTATACGATCGTACCGGTGCAGGTCTATTTCAAAGGGAGCCTTGTAAAAGTACAGATCGCGCTTGCAAAAGGGAAGAAGCAGTACGATAAACGCCAGGATATCGCTAAAAAAGACCAGAGGAGGGAGGCGGAGCGCGAATTTAAAGTGCGCAACCTGTAGCCTCGAAATGCAAGAAACCGGAGCGGCCCGCGGGAATTAGAAGCTGGAATGGCAGCTAATTAAAGCAGCCCGCGGGAGCTAGAAGCTGGAATGGCAGCTAATCGAGGCGGCAAAATGCCCTGCGGTAAACCGCAGGGCATTTTCTATGGATTTTAATATGAATTGTTTAATCATACCACATGATTTGGCCGCCGTCCAGGCGCAGTGTGAACGAAGAACTGTCGCCCCGGTAGACAACGGTATCTTGCGGGGTATCCGTATTGTTTACGACACAAAACTTGCCATTGTCATAAGCATGTACCTCAGTATTTGGATTATCGGAATACCATTTATAAAGCTCCGATTCCTTTGCGGCGCTCCATAAGATTGCGCGGTGCAGCAGCCGGTTGTTGGCAAAGCTGTACGGCAGGCCGCTTAGATAGACCGCGCGCCCCTTTCCGAAACAGTTTGCTGCGAGCCGGACTTCACGGCCTTGTTCAACCAGTACGGCAGTACCTTCCAGTGCATAAATATTTCGCGCGCCTTCTCCAAAATCAATATTGGAACGGCCGTCTGCGCCTTCTTTCAAACCGGCGCTGGAATGGCTGTTTTCGCCTTCTCCTAAACCAACGCCGGAATGGCCGTCTGCGCCTTCTGCAAAAGCGACACAATCTTCGGTAATAAAGTGTTTTTGGCAGTCCCAGTTGTATTTGTCATACCCGAGCGTGAACCCACGCTCCTTTTCGACGCCGAATATACTGGCGAGCTGGAAGAAACGGCCGTTCGCCTGGTGGGCGCTTGGCTCGCCGACGCCGATCATGCCGCCGCCACGGTATACATAGCGTTTTACCGCGGACGATATTACGGGGTCGCACCACCATTCGCCGCCGGTATGCGCGGTGTCTGCGTCTCCGATATTAAACAGCACGTCAAAATCGTCTAACAACGCCGGATGTTCCTTCACATCGGAAAAACTGATAAAACTTACGTCAAAAGGCGCCCCGGAAAGCGCTTCGATGACGCCGGCATAGGAATAATTCTGTTTGAAATAAATTGCGTGGTGCACCATATGGCAGCCCCAGGCGCGCATTTTGCCCCAGCAGTTTAATACGGCGACTTTTCCTGCGCAGTAAGGCCTGCGGCCTTTGATCTTGTCGTACAGCGTACGGAATTCCTCGCATACGGACGCTACATAGTCTACGAATTCCGGAAAATCCAGCGCCAGTTTTAAATAGCCGCCGTACCCGATCCGGTCAACCGGTTTGCGTAATATCGCGCGGCGTGCCGTTACCCAGTTATATTTTGCTTCTTTGACCGGGTCGCCCCCTTCATAGAACGTATCTGGAAAAAAATATGGCAAAAGCCTGCCCTCCGTATAGGAGACGCCTTCGATATCGCTGATTAGCCGCAGTGTGGAGCCGTTTCCGACGCTTCCGACAACGGCGTCTATACCGGTTGTGGAAAATGGTTTTAGAAATGGCTCCGTGCCAATCCAGTGGTCTCCTAAAAACATCATGGCTTCTTTGCCGGATGCGTGGGCGATATCGACCATCTCTTTTATAATGAGGGCCACTTCCCGTTGCTGGAAAGCTATAAAATCTTGGTATTCCTTTGTAGGAATGCGGTACTGGTTATTATAATAGCCCTGGTCGATAATATATTCCGGGCGGAACGGGTAGCCGCATTCGCGTTCAAATTGTTTTAAAATATATGGACTTACAGAAGCAGAGTAGCCGTACCAGTCTACGTATTTTTCGCGTCGCAGTTCGTCAAATAGCAGCGTAAACTGATGGAAAAATGTTGTGAACCGAAGGACGTTTACATATGGATGATCCTTAATAAATGTTTTTAAACGTTCCATTGTATAGGTATGTGTCTTCGGCTGGCGCACGTCAAAGGTCAGCTGGTGTTCTACATCTTTCCAGTCGTTCACAGTGGCATTGTACATATGTACAGGGTCCCACAAAATATAGGCGAGAAAACTGACCGTATAATCATGGAAAGGAATACTATGGATGGCTACTTCCCCGCGGGACTTTTCATAGCTCCAGTTGGATGCGGCGACCGTCTCCCCGGTGCTGCGGTCGATTACCTCCCACCAGCGGGCGATGTCGTCGTCGCAGTTCGGGCAGAGCATGTCTTCGTGCAGCCCTTTCATCAAAGGGATATTTAGCGATTCGTCCACCGCGGTATAGGCCGGGGTCATTACATACATCTGCTGGATTTCCTCCGGGTGGGCTTTTGCCCAGGCGTTATCTTTGCGCGTAGTATAATAAGTCGCGTATACTTTTAATCCGGCGTCCGCAAGCTCTACGGGAAAATCCGTGCCGTCGCAGTCCCGGACAGCATCCGCCCCCCATTGTTTCGCCAGACGTATTGTTTCGTCCACTATGTTTTGGTCCGTTGGTATTGTTACCCGTCCTTTTTGGCTCATACTTATCCCTCTCAATTCTTCTTTGTCATGCTGTTGCCTTTATTTATCATGCCATTGCCTTTCTTTGCCATGCCCTGCCTTTATTTGTATTGCCTGTTGTAAAGCCACAACAATCCGACTAGCCCGGCTATGCCGACAAGTTGCCGGATAAGCCCCGGAGCGCCTGTCTGCCGTTGCCCGGTGATCACTAGCGCCACGCATACGATAAAGAAGAGCAAAATTACGATAGCGGTAATTATTTTTTTTGCCGTTTCGTTCATGTTCATCACCCCCTAGCCCTTCAGGCCGCCGAGCGTCATGCCTTGCGTCAGTTTCTTCTGTACGCACATATACAAGATCAGAGTCGGCATCATAACGATGACAAGCCCCGCATACAGCTGCCCGTATTGTACGGCGGACCGTTGCGCCGCCATCAGGTTCATAAGGCCTACCGGCAGCGTCTTAAGCTCCGGATTGGTAAGCAGCGTCATTGAGATAATGTATTCATTCCAAAAAGCCAGGAAATTGAATAAAATTACAGTGATGATGCTTGGTTTTGCCATCGGAATAATAACTTTTATCATTGTGTAGAAATAGCCGGCGCCGTCTACATAGGCGGCTTCTTCATAGTCCCTGGCCAGCGATTTGAAATAGCCGGTCAGCAGATAGATCGTAAAAGGCAGGGCAGTAGCGGCATATACGAGCGCCAGTACGAACAGGTTGTTCAAAAAAAACGGGGCCCCAAAGGTCTTGCGCAAATAAATATCCCCGTTGTTAAGCATTAAAAAGATTGGGACGACAATATAATTTACGTTAATAAACAGCCCAGCCATAAACAGCGTATTCCAGACCGCCCGGCTTTTAAACTGGAACCGCGCCAGTACATAAGCGGCGGGGAGCGCGATTACGACTAAAAGCACGAGCGCCAGTGCGGTCACGATCACGGAATTTAGCATATATTCCCCCATGTTGGCCGTCTGCCATGCGTCCGCGAAGTTTTGGAAATGAAGCCCTTTTGGCAGCGTCCATGGGTTTCCGTAAAATTCCGAATTTTCCTTTACCGACGCCATTAACACCCAGGCGACCGGTACGAGTATTGTTACGGCCAACAGGGTAAGCAGCAGATAAATAAATATCCGTTCTATTTTGAAGCTTTCAGCATACGGTTTTTCTTTTTTCATAGTCGTTTCCTCCTAACAGTTGCGGCAGCATCAGGTTCCCCGCTACGCGGGCTACAGGCGATTGCGCGCGGCTGTTTTTCTAAACAGTTGCGGCAGCATCAGGCTTTCTACCTGCCAGTGTGGCATTGTATTTTGCGTATATTCCGAACGGGGAGTCAGTATTCAATCTCCTCACGGCTGGTTACCGCATTCAATATGCCTGCAAGCGCAAATGAAAACAGGAATACCATAACGCCGATTGCCATTCCGTAGCCGTAGGAAGAGTTTGTGTACGCCTCTTGGTACATGTAGCTTAGAAATACGCTCGAAGCGCCGTCCGGCCCGCCGTTTGTCATGGATTTTACCATCAAAAAGCTCATATTGATGGTACTGATAATAAAAAATGTTAAAGTAGTGCGGATATTCGTCCATACGAGTGGCAGTGTGATCGAGAAAAACTGGTTGATGCGTCCGGCTCCTTCCAATGCCGCGGATTCATACAGGCTCTCCGGCACATTCGCCATACTTGCCATATACATGACCATGTAGTAGCCGACAGCCTGCCAGATCATGGCGATTACAATACTGTAAATAACCAGCTTTTGGTTGCCAAGCCAAAGGATTGGGTCGGCGTCTTTTTGAAAGACCCTTAGCAGGCTGTTTAAAAGCCCCTGGTTTGGGTCGTAAATAGCGGAAAAAATAGCGCTGATTACAACTACTGAAAGGATATTTGGTATGTAAAATACAATGCGGAAAAAATTCTGCCCCTTGATCTTTTCGCGGGAGAGGATCGCGGCAAATATCAGGGCTAACGTAAAAGTTACCAGCGTTACCAGCACAATCAGCAGGATGCTGTTTTGAAAAGCCTGGTAAAATTTTGGGTTCTGGAACAGTTTTTTAAAATTTTCCAGACCGACGAACGTCTTGTCTACCGTATAGCCGCCCCATTTGTAAAGGGACATGCGGAATACGTCGAACGTAGGTATCAGCATAAAAATAATAAATAATAGCACAGCAGGCGTTACGCACACAGCGATAAAGCCCGTCCGCCTCCTTTTGTTTTTCATGGGACCACCTTCCATATCAAAAAGTAGGAAAATGGCCGGTGAGCCATGCTCACCGGCCACCAATCACCTTAGCAACTTTTCAGTATCTAGAGCGTAGTATTGTGAAACGTAGGCTGTTATTTCAAAGCCGCCCGTAATGCGTCGCTGTCAGATTTAATCTGTTTGATCCAGTCGTCTTTTGTCTTGTCCCCGCTTACAAGCGAATTAATCGGGTCCAAAAACGTGGTACGTACGGTAATGCCTTCTACTGGGTCGGTCGTTGCGAATGCATCCATAACTGCAATCGCCCCGTCGTTGTAGATCGAGTAGATCAGTTTGTTGTCCCCGTCCAGTTTGTTGGTCATGTTCTGGATTGGCTGTACAGCGGCAGCTTTGCCTTCGGTTGCAAAAATATCTGCTGCAGTATCCGAGTATAAGAACGCGATAAATTCTTTTCCAAGGTCTTGGTTTTCTGCGCCAGCAGGCATCCATATCTGTTCAAAGAAGGTGTAAGAAGCGCGGTCGCCGTCTTTTTTCACTGCAGGAAGGGCGGTAAATCCCCATTTGAAGCCGTCCTCTCTTGGCGCTTCTGCCATTTCGCCGATAACCCAGTTGCCGTTTGGCATAAACAACGCTTTGTTATCCAGGACCAGCTGCTGGTTTTTCTGGAAATCATTGTCGTTTGCATTTGCAGGGGTCGTAGATTCTGTATAGGATGCCAGTTTTTCAATGATATCAAACGCGGTTTTTGCGCCTTCGCTATCCCAGATGCCTTCTTCGTATTTCAGAGCTTTTTGGAAATCTTCGCTGCCCATGCTTTCATAAAGCAGGGAATAAAGGAACGCGTCAAAATAACCTGCGGTTGGATAAGTAAACAGCGCGATATTTTCTGCTTTGGCTTTTTCTGCTAAATCCCACATTTCGTCCCATGTAGCTGGCACTTCCCAGCCTTTTTCCTTAAACAGGCCTTTGTTGTAGAATAGCCCGCATGGAGCGTAGAACATCGGCATTAAATAAGTCTTGCCGTCGCCGTAAGGGTTGATAATGGAGTTGTCCGCAAAGCCAGGCAGCAGCTTGTCCTTAACCTTAACGTTTTCCCCAGGTACTGTCATGGACATTACATCCGTCAGTTCCGTTAAGTTGTTGTCTTTGATAAATGTTTCCGTCAAGCCGGCTTCGGCCCCAAGGGAATGTAAGATTACATCCGGGTAGACCTGGGATTTCATTTGCTGGGAAATGATGTCCACCAGCTGTTTATCGATGGTAAGGTCAACCTTAACGCCTTCGTGGGTGTCTTCGAACGCCTTACATACGGATTTCCATATTTCCTGGCCATAAGCGGTTTCTACCGCGGCTACCTTTAGCGTGCCGGTCAGTTTGTTGTCCCCGTCGTTTGACGTATCGTCCGTTTTGGTATCTGTCGTTGTGTCCGTATCGTCCGCGCCGGTATTGCTGTCCGCGGTCGTCTGCTTGTCGTCTGCGCCGTTGCCGCCGGATTCTGGTTCTTTCTCACCGCTGCTGCATGCCGCAGTTGTAAAGATCATCATAGTTGCCATTACTACACATAAAATTTTTTTCATTTTCATACATGCTACCTCCCATTTCAATTTGAAAAACGTATGTGAAACATTTTGTTGTGTGTTTCCCAGTATATCTGTTTTTTTATAAAGATACAATTTGTATCTTGCTACATTTTTTAGATATCTTGTCTTTTTTGGTAAAAAGTGTTATGCTATAAGATATAAACATAAAAAATATTTTTTGTTTCGACAATATTTGGCATTTTATTGCTGTTAATGTTTGTGCATTTTGTGTATAAAATCAGATGGCTGTTTCTTTGGCGTTGTGCAAAATACTGATACGCTAATACGGGCGTTGAAAGCTTCTAAGGAGGGTGATTTATGGGGAACGCAAGATATCTAATGAAACATATGGAAGATACGGCACAAAAGCAAACCCACGCTCAGGCGGAACAGACGGTGCATATGGATAAGTGGCCTTTAAACAGTAGGCTTTTATATATTTCGCATTCGAAATACGAAAACGACTGGCCAAGTTTTTTACATACCCACCCGTTTTCCGAATTGTTTTATGTCCAAAGCGGAAGTGGGAGTTTCCAAATTGAAGAAGAGGAATATCCAATCCAAAAAGATGATTTTATTATTATCAACGCCAATATCCCTCATACGGAAAAATCTTCGGACGACCAGCCGTTGGAATATATGGCGGTCGGCGTGGACGGTATTTTATTTTCCTTTGCCCAGGAAAAGGAATATACGGTATTTAACTGCGCGGGGGAGCAGGGAAATCTGGTGCTGTATATGGCTGCGATGCTGCGCGAGATGAAAGAACGCAAAAAAGATTATGAACATATTTGCCAAAACCTGTTGCAATCAGTCCTGCTTACCCTGATGCGCAGGGCAAGCTTTGAGCTGAAAGTAGCGGCTACCACGCAGATTAGCCGTGAGTGCATGAAACTGAAACGGTATATGGAATCCAATTATATGCACGACCTGACGCTGGACGCGCTAGCGGAATATTCGCATCTGAATAAATATTATATGGTGCATGCGTTTACCAGGTACTGCGGCTGTTCGCCCATACAGTTTTTAAGCCAGATACGGCTGCAGGCGGCAAAAGAGCTGCTTGCGGGTACGGATTATAGCATTGCGCAGGTAGCGCATTCTTCGGGGTTTTCTTCCCAGAGTTATTTTGCCCAGTGTTTCCAAAAGAGCTGCGGTATGTCCGCCTCTGCATACCGCAAGTCCCGTAGGGGGATGAATACGCCTTAAGTACATGGGGCTATTTCCGATCTATGCGCCCGCAAATGCATCCCGTATTGATCCATCGGGCATAGGGCGTACGTACGTTCTAATACATCGCTCGCAGGATAATTTCATGCATTTGCCTCCATTTTCGCTCCATATCCGCTACAAGCGCAAGCTGCGTCCGGCAGCGATCTAGGTTATGGCGTTCCCGGTGGATACGGAAATATGTGTCTCCGCATAAGTAGTCTGTTAAAAAGCGTATCCCGCATTCAAGCGTCATCAGTTTTGCGCCCATGGGAAGCAGCTCGATTTCTTTCGGGCTTAGGTTTCCATTACAGCCTTTTAAATACCCCTTGGCATATTGTTCATAGAGTTCTAAATCCAGCGATACTTTTGACAGGTCGATTTCGTCCTCGCTGGCGGAATTTGCGCCAAACCGTATCGCATCCCCAAAATCATATAAAGAAAGGCCCGGCATGACCGTATCCAGGTCAATGATACAGATGCCCTTACCGGTTTTTACGTCGATAAGCACGTTGTTGAGTTTGGTGTCATTATGCGTTACCCGCAAAGGGAGCTCTTTTTTTTGCAGCAGGCCAGCCAGTACGGGGGTATCCTGCCCGCGCTCCATAATAAAAGCGATTTCTGGCTGCGCAAAGCGTACGCGGTCGCAAGCGTCTGCGTCTACCGCAGCGCGGAAGTCTGCGAACCGTTTACGCGTATTGTGGAAATCCGGTATCGTCTCGTGTAGTGTTTCGGCAGGGTAGTCCGCAAGCAGCGACTGGAAATTGCCGAAAGCAAGCGCGCTTTCATAAAAGTCTTGTGGATTTTGCACGGAATCATAGCTGTAAGTATTTGAAATAAAAGGGTACATGCGGTAGCAGTTGTCACCGTCCCGGTAATAGCTGCCGCCTTCAAGCGTAGGGATGATCTGCAAGGTTTCCCTGGACGGGTCGCCGCCCCGCTGCTGGATTTTGCGCTTAAGGTGGGCTGTCACCCCCATGATATTGTCCATCAGCCCATCCACATTTTTAAAAATATCGGTGTTGATCTGCTGGAAAATATAGTTTTGGACGTCCGTACCCTGTTGCATTTCGACCAGGTATGTGCGGTTGATGTGTCCGCTCCCGTATGCGCGGATATGCTTGGGCGTGCCTTCCACAGCAAACATTTCAATAATCTTTTGATTTTCCATAAACGTTCCCTCCTTAGCAATTGTCAGACACGCAATTAGTATAACAGAAACAGGCAGGAATAGAAAGAGTAAGATTTTTAATTGTTTTATCTTATATTGACAAATAATGTAACGTTTGTTATATTAAATTTAGTGAAAATTACAGAAGAAAATCATAAATATTATATAGATTATCGAGAAGTAATCACGAAAAATAATAAAAAGGAGGCAGTGTTATGTTATTTCAGACAACTACAGAACATGAGCAGCTGCGTGCAAAAATCCGCGCCTTTGCCGAAGAGGAGATCAAGCCGATTGCCTTTTCTTTGGACCAGGAGAACCGTTTTCCGGATGAAGCAGTAAAAAAACTTGGCGAAATGGGTTTGATGGGGATTCCTTATCCAACAGAGTACGGCGGCGCCGGACTGGATGTAGTAAGCTACGCGATCGCAGTAGAAGAACTTTCCCGGGTAGACGGCGGATCGGGCGTTATTTTGTCCGCGCATGTTTCTTTGGGTACATGGCCGATTTTTGCATTTGGCAATGAAGCGCAGAAGCAGAAATATCTGGTTCCTTTGGCAAAAGGTGAGAAAATAGGCGCATTTGGCCTAACGGAGCCAAATGCTGGCTCCGATGCGGGCGGCACCGAGACGACAGCTTTGGATAAAGGCGACTATTATCTGTTAAATGGTGGGAAAATTTTTATCACAAACGCGCCAAAAGCAGATACCTATGTAGTGTTTGCCGTAACGACGCCGGATATCGGAACACGCGGCATATCTGCGTTTATTGTGGAAAAAGGCTGGGAAGGTTTTGAGTTTGGCGACCATTATGACAAGATGGGGATTCGTTCTTCAACGACCGCAGAGTTGATTTTTAATGATGTAAAAGTACCAAAGAAAAACCTCTTGGGCAAGGAAGGCGACGGATTTAAGATCGCTATGGCGACGTTGGACGGCGGCCGTATTGGAATAGCGGCGCAAGCGCTAGGTATTTCACAAGGGGCATATGAGCAGGCTTTGGAATATGCAAAAGAGCGCAACCAGTTTGGAAAACCAATCGCAGCGCAGCAAGGGATTTCCTTTAAACTGGCAGATATGGCAACAAAGCTAAGGTGCGCGCGGTTTTTGGTATACTCAGCGGCGGAAAAGAAAGAGCATCATGAACCGTATGCCATGGAAGCGGCAATGGCAAAAATGTATGCGTCGGATTCAGCCCTGGAAATTACCAACGACGCCTTGCAGATTTTCGGCGGCACTGGTTTCCTAAAAGGCATGGAAGTAGAAAGAATGTACCGTGATGCCAAGATCACGACGATATATGAAGGGACAAATGAAATTCAGAGGGTAGTTATCGCGGCCAATTTGATCGGGCGTATGCCGAAAGATTCTGGCGGCGGGAGCCGTTCCGCGGCAAAAAAGCCAGCACCGATTACCGGCATCCGTAAAGGGAATATTTTTAAAGAAGGCGGGGCAAAAGATAAAGTGGAAGCCCTCGTAGCGGCGTTAAAGAAGGACGGGCATGACTTTACCGTAGGAATTGCCCCGGATACGCCAATTGCCCAGGCAGAACGTGTCGTTTCCGCCGGTAAAGGCATTGGAAGTAAAGAAAATATGAAACTGATTGAAGATTTGGCAAAAGCAGCCGGGGCTGCAATTGGTTCTTCGCGCCCGGTGGCAGAGACATTGAAATATGTGCCGCTAAGCCGCTATGTCGGGATGTCGGGCCAGAAATTTACAGGCAACTTATATATCGCATGCGGTATTTCCGGCGCGACGCAGCATTTAAAAGGCATCAAGGATGCTTCGACAATCGTAGCGATTAATAAAAACGGCAACGCGCCGATCTTTAAAAACTGCGATTACGGCATTATTGGCGATGTAAATGAAATCCTGCCGCTTTTGGCAGAAGCGCTGGATACTGGCGAGAAACAGCCGGCGCCGCCTATGGTGAAAATGAAACGTCCCCCGGTTCCAAAGCCAGCGCCAATCGGCAAGAGCTATGTATGCGGCGGATGCGGATATGAATATATTCCAGAAGTTGGGGATGCGGATGCAGAGATTGCGCCGGGCACATTGTTTGAGAAACTGCCAGAAGACTGGGTATGCCCGGAATGTGCGGAAGGAAAAGACCAGTTTATCGAAGCATAGCCGCAGAAGCAGGACGGCTGTTTGCTTTGTAAATAAAATATATAATATTCAAAAGAAAATAAAGTCTAAAACATAGAAATTTAGAAATTTAGATAGAAATTTAGTTAGATAGAAATTTAGACAGAAATTTAGATAGAAATTTAGATAAAAATTTAGATAGATATTTAGATAGAAATTTTAGACATAAAAATTTTAAACTACTATAGAAATTTTAACGATAGGAACTTTAACGATAGGAACTTCAAACCATAGAAATCCTAGACCTAGAAGCTCTAAGCATAGAAGGCATAAATTAAGCATAGAAATCCTAAACAATAAGAACTTTAAACATAGGAACTTTAAACAATAGGAACTTTAAACATAGAAACTTTAAACATAGAAACTTAAAGAAAAATAAAAGAAATCCTAAATTTTAAATAAGCCTTAAGAATTAAGAAATCTATAAGAAGAAAAATCTTAAATAGGAGGAACTATATGTATTGTGTACGTAGTATAACAGAAGACCTGTACTGGGTTGGTGCCAATGACCATAGGCTGCACTTATTTGAAAATATACATCCGATCCCATATGGTGTAAGTTATAACGCTTATCTGCTGTTAGATAAAGAAACAGTTTTATTTGATACGGTCGACTGGTCGGCATGTCGCCAGCTACTGGAGAATCTGGATCATTTACTGGACGGGCGCACGCTGGATTGGCTGGTTGTAAACCACATGGAGCCAGACCACGGCGCGTGCGTAGAGCAAATTCTTTTACGCTACCCGCAGGTAAAAGTAATATCGACGGAAAAGTCGTTCATGCTTATGCGCCAGTTTGGATTTCATCCGGACACGCACGAATGCGTAACGGTAGCAGAAGGGGATACCCATTGCTTCGGAAACCATACAGTTACATTTGTTGCAGCGCCAATGGTACACTGGCCAGAAGCAATGGTGACGTTTGATTTGACAAACGGCGTGCTGTTTTCCGCGGACGCGTTCGGCTCATTTATTGCGTTGGATGGCAAACTGTTTGCAGATGAAGTAGATTTTGACAGGGATTGGCTTGATGAAGCACGCCGCTACCTTGTAAATATTGTAGGAAAATACGGCCCTCATATCCAGCTCTTATTAAAGAAGGCGGGGGGCATCGTAGATAAAATTAAATATATCTGCCCACTCCACGGTCCGGTATGGCGGGATAATTTTGGTTATTTTATTGATAAATATGATAAATGGAGCCGCTATGAGCCGGAAGTAAAAGGCGTCATGATTGCCTATGCCTCCATGTATGGCAATACAGAAGCGGCGGCGCAGGCATTGGCAGCTAAGCTTTGCGAAAAAGGCTGTACGAATGTGAAGGTACATGATGTATCCAATACGCATGTGTCCTACCTGATCTCGGATGCTTTTAAATACAGCCATATTGCGCTGGCTTCTGTGACATATAATTTGGGCATCTATCCGGTAATGCATAATTTCCTTATGGATATGAAAGCGCTGAATATGCAAAACCGTACGTTTGCACTGATTGAAAATGGTTCCTGGGCGTGCAAATCTGGTGATTTAATGCACAAGTTTATTGATGAAGAGCTAAAGAATATGACGGTGCTTAACGAAAGGCTTAGTATAGCGTCTTCCATGGGTGCGGATAAGAGCGTAGAGCTGGAAATGCTGGCAGATGCGATTATCGATTCCATGAAAGAAGAAGCATAACCATAATTACAATCATTCTATTACGTTTAACCCAGGGCTTTGTATTTATGCAAAGCCCTGGGTTAAACTGTAGTTGTGTTGCTTTTTACGGGATGGGGATATGCAGGATATACTATAAAAAAGAAAAATAATAGGTTGTTATCCAGCAGTCAAATTCTGGAACAGTTTTTACGTTTTGTGTTACCCGGACGCTGGGGTCATGCCGCAAGCCCTCCCGGATG
>CASUON010000048.1 GCA_949457475.1 uncultured Lachnospiraceae bacterium | reverse complement strand
CACAAAACTGAAAAACTGTTCCAGAATTTAACTGCCGGATAACAACCTATTATTTTCTTTTTATAGTATATCCTGCATACCCCACCCCCGTGAAAAGTAACAAATTATAACCTTCATTTACGATAATAACAAAAACGGTATTGACATCTAACGCTTTGTGATATATAATACCTATACTCTAACGGCCGTTCAGGCTGTAGGGGAATGCAGACAAACGTTTTGCCGGCGTTATCTGTTCGATTCAGGGATAGTAAAGGTTTCGACAGGGGTTTTGAAGCTGGAGAAGCGAGCCGCAGGAGATGCGTCAACTCTCAAAATTAAAATTAAACGCTAACGATAATTTAGCATACGCTGCCTAGTTGCAGCTGTCTGATCTAGTGCACCTACACATTAGAACCCAGGCATCGACGATGTAGGAAACGATGCATACTAAGCTTTGCGTATGCAGGCGTATGATGAAGCTACTAAAACGGCAACCGTGTCTGTGCGGGTGCCGCAGAGGGAATGAAAAAACACCGACTACGCTCGTAGAAGTACGGTAGAGGGGCCTTTGGACACGGGTTCGATTCCCGTCTATTCCATTATGAAAAACCATGTGCTATGATCTCAAATCAATAACACATGGTTTTTTTATTTGGTTTTCCATTTCCAGAATATATTCATATTCAGTTGCTTTTTCTGTTTTTCGCAGCCAGATATAAAAAATATAGATTCATTGTATATAATGAATCTATATTTTTTATATTTACCTTTAATTATATTTTAATTTATATCACAATAATATTACTCTTATTATATTTTAATTATAATAATTTCAAAATTAATGCATTTTATCAAATATTCATTCAATAAACCAATTCTCCATTTTCTACCTCAGCCCCACTTTCCTACAGCCTTCCTCCCCAAACACCATCTCCAGGATACGCTCTGTTGCGTGCCCGTCGCAGGCAGACATAAACTGCTCGCGGAAACGACGCACGCGGCCGCGGTCAAACCGTTCCCCTACATGCCTGATTTCATCGAGCAGCGCTTCATTTGTCCGTAGGACAGGGCCAGGCGCCAGCTGTTCGTAGTCGTAATAAAAACCGCGCCAGTCAAAGTAATCTTCCAGATCGTAGGCAAAAAACAGCATCGGGCGTTCAAACAGGGAATATTCAAATACAAGCGAGGAATAATCCGAAATGCAAAGGTCGCTGACGCATAACAATTCCTCGATGGTAAGCTCTTTTGTTACGTCCCTGGCAAAGCTGCTGCAGCTATCTGGGATCAGCGGCGGTCGCTGTACAAACGGATGGTGCTTTACCACAAGCACGTATTCTTCCTGCAGGGCTTCGCAAAACATCTTAACATCCAGCTTGTCCGGCGACGACGCCTGCGTGATGTGGCCCCGGAAGGTCGGCGCGTATAACAGTACTTTTTTGCCTTTGGCCTGCGGCATGCACCCATAAAAATGGGCGTACGCCCGTTCCATGAATTTCTGGCGGAAGAAGACATCGGTACGGCTTACGCCGACCGGCTTTAAACACTCCCTGCGGTCTTGGAGCATCATAGCTTCTTCGTAAGCCCATGCAATCTGCGGGCTGCTTAGCGTAACATACGTTACGTTACCATAATAAGGGTACTTACGCATCTGCTGCGCCGTCTCGCCAAATTTTAACTCCGCGGTGCTAAATCCAAATTTCTTAAACGCCCCGCACGCGTGCCATGTCTGCGTCAGTATAGTTTCCGCACGCATTGGGATGCTCCCGATCACGTTGCTGCCTTCGTCCAAAAATACATATTTCGCGGTTGCCAGGTCTTTTAACATGCAAATGCAGCGCCTGACGTATTCCATCCGGCCGACAAATCCGTTGCGCAAAAAATGCGCATGGATATGAAATCTTCCTTCTTTTTTTATATGCTGGTATAATAAGCGGAAATTGTCGGAAATCTGCGGCTCGCGTACTTCTATAAATAACACTTTATCTTCTTGCACCGGCTTTTTGGCATACCAACGGTACACGCCGGAAAATAGAATCCGGAATACAGCAAACTGCGCGGCATCTGACAGCAGTTTTTTTCCCTTCTTTTTGGCTTCTATCCCTCTTTTGCCCATTTTTTCCTCCAGACTAGCGATTCCTTTATAGATGCCCGCTTCAAATGCCATTCCAGACAATTATCGTTTTCGCATTCGTTTATGGACGTCTGCTTCCAACACGTCGCGGATATCTTATATGTTTATCTACTCTTTCCAGACTAATATCGTTTTTCCCATTAATTTATGGATATCCGCTTCAAACGCGTTGCGGATATCTTTGATATCTCGGACTACGAATTCCTCGCCTACGATATTTTCCAGATATGCCACGATCTGCGGGTATTTGCCATACAGCCCCAACAGGCCAGTAAAATCTGCGCGCCCGCTGCGGCTGCTGCCGATCAGGTGCAGCCCCTTTTCTAAAATCATCCTTGTATGAATAGGAGCCAATTCCTCCGTCACGCCCATCAGGGCGATACTCCCCTGCGGACGGATATGGGCAATGATTTGGTTGATAGCAGTCGAAGCTGCGGAACCACCGACACATTCAACGGCATGGTCAAATGTAAAGTCATCTTTTAATTGATTGACCAAAACAACCTGGTCTGCAAATGTAAAATAGCTCAGCTTTTCCTCATGTACGCCTACGACAGACAGGCGCACCTGCGGGCGCAGGTAACGTAGCAATAAAGCCGTAATATAGCCCAGATTTCCGTCACCCCATACGGCGACCTCCCCCATCCGCTCGTGGGACGCCGCAAACAGCCTGCCAAGCGCATGGTAGGCAACGCTGACCAGCTCGGTAAAAGCCGCTACCACCGGATTGATCCCGCCAGGCAATAATACGGCACGGTCAGGGACTGTCTGCACATATTCCTGCAAAAAGCCGTCCGTACTGCTGGCGCGAAACAATGAACTGCGCAGGTAGTTTTCCACAATCACCCCATCCTGCTCCACGGGCAGGTTCGGGATCATCACAACACGATCGCCAATATGGAACGTACCTGTAGGGTCGTAGGCCACTTCACCAATCCCTTCATGAATCAGCGCCATCGGAAGCTTTGCACGCAAAATCTCCTCCGGCCGAAGCCCCTGGTAATACCGCTGGTCCGCATGGCAGATAGACAAGTGCGTAGGGCGTATGAGCAAATGGCGCGCATCCAGCTCCACCTGCTTGAACACCACTTCAAACTGCCTCGGTCGCCTTAACTGGTATACTGTATTTAACATATCTTTTCCTCTACTACTAATAGATACCCGCGAGAAATTTACATCTAAAACGGCAAAAACCAAAAACTGCCCACAGGTATAAATATAACATCAACAGCCCGCGATCAATGATTCCGCCACTTTCAGGTCATATGGGTATGTGATCTTGATATTGTACACTTCTCCCTGCACCAGGCGCACCTGTTCCTTTTTCATCACAAAAATTTTACATGCATCCGTCAGTATTTCCTTTTCCTGGCTGTTTAGCGAATCATACACCTGCTTTAGTTTTTTGGCTTTAAAAGACTGCGGCGTCTGGCCCTGGTACATAACCGAACGGTCGGGGATATCAGAAACAAACGCATGGGAGCTGCTCTGTACAATGGTATCGGTCGCCGGGATTACCGTATCGCATGCGCCGTACTGCTGCGCAGCCTCTATATTTTCCTGCAAAATCCTATGGGTCACAAACGGACGGACGGAATCATGGGTTACGATAACCGTATCTTCATCCAGCAGGCGTTCGCGCTCCAGATACCGGATCGCATTCATAATTGTCTCGTTCCTCGTATCCCCGCCTTCTATTACAACCGCCCGCTCCCGCTGCGGGATATGCTTGTCCATAATATCCTGCGTATAGCGGATCCATTGCTTGGGCGCCAGTACAAGGATTTTGTCAAATCCAGGATGGATCACAAATTTTTCTAACGCAAGTATCAGGATCGGCTTTCCGCCCAGCTCCATAAACTGCTTCGGCTTTTCCACGTTGCCCATACGCGCGCCCACGCCCCCGGCAAGGAGCACGCCATATACATTTTTTCCCCTGTTACTGTTTTTTTCTTCCATTCAGTTACGCCTCTTCTCTTTCCCACAAAGGCAGCTTGCATTCCGTCCGCTGTCCTTTTGCTATCCATACACGCATTACAAGCGCTCGTTCTTTTGCTATAGACTGCCATCCGCTCGTTTCAGCCGCCTTTTCCTACCGCATATATAGTCTGCCATCCGCTTTGTCGCATGGCCGTCGCAGCCGGACATATACGTTTCATAAAATTTGCGGATCGCTTCTTCCTGCCGCGCGCCGCCCAAAAGCGCCTGCCTTACCTCCTGCTCCAGGCGGTCGGCGTCCGTTACAACCGGCCCCGGCAGTTTCCAGTAATCCAAGTAAAACCCGCGCTGCGCATCATAATCGGAAATGTCCGGTGCGTAAAACAGCATCGGCTTTTGATAAATGCTGTACTCAAAAATAATGGAGGAATAATCGGTAATGAGCAGATCCGCCACCGGCAGCAGCTGCTCGGTCGGCAGTTCGCTGTTGTCATACGGATATTTTTTTACAAGGAGCGGATGTACTTTAATCAGGACAAATAGGTCGTCTTCCACCTGCTTGGCAAATTTCACAATATCCTCGTACATGCCCAGCTGCGGGTCCGCCGGGCTTCCCCGGAACGTAGGCGCCCAGAGCACGATTTTTTTCCCGCGCGCCTGCGGATGCTTTTTCCAAAACAGCTCCCGGCAGCGGCGGTTGTAGCCCTCCCGGAAAAACAGGTCTGTCCGGCAGACGCCATAGGAACGAAACGCCTTTGCCGGCAGGCGCATCGCGCTCTGGAAATGCCTTCTGCAGCCCGGCGCGCTGACGGTTACAATATCGCAGTTTTTGTATACATTGCCTTTATAAAAGGCCGGTATATCGCCCGGCGTGTCGTAGCCGAATTTTTTAAACGCGCCGCAGCCGTGCCACAGCTGGATGACCGTTGTCCCACGGCGCTTCTTGCACGAAGCTGCCGGAAGGAAGTTGTCGCACAGCACCACATACTCCGCGCGCGCATAATACTTCATAAAGTACAGCATCCGCCGAAACAGGCGGGCAAAGGAAATCTGCTGGTAATCGTCATAGATTTCCAGTACGCGCATATTCCCGCGCCGCTTGACCTCCGCCACCAGCGGGGCCATGCTAGGCGGTACGCTGTTATGGTGCGCATCCGCAAAGACGACCAGCCCTTTTTCCAGCCGCGCCGTCTGGCATATCCGGTATACGCACGGCAGCAGCAGATTCTGCACCGCCATTTTGATATATTGCCTGAGTAATATTTTGATTTTCATATACGATAGCCATTCTTATCTGTTTGTCGTTTTTATCTGTTTGCCATTCTTATCTGTTTGTCTCGTTCTTATCTTTTTGTCGTTTTTATCTGTTTGCCATTCTTATCTGTTTGTCTCGTTTAAATATATCGTATGGATTATCGCAGAAATTCAGGATAATCAGCTATTTTTGCGTTTTATTCCGGCAAAAACAATCGTATAGGCGGATTCCACCCATCCGTCCATCTGCGCCGGCGACAAATGCGATGTTCCAACCCAGTCTACGCCAAGCGCCAGGGCGTACAACAGATCTGTATAGGAATCATAGGAAAAAACGCAGGTTTTCATGCCTTCTTTCTTTAATGCAGCGATTACTTCCTCTTCCAGCGCCTCTTTTGGCATGGATACCCATTGGATGCCCTGCTTCACGCAGTATTGCGCGACCACCGCGGGCGTCAGCTTCTTTTCCTCTCGTTTTTCCTTCGCCGGGATATAATACATGATCTGCAAAGGTAGGCCCGCTTTTTGCACAGTTTCCACATCGTACTTGCCTTGCAGCCGGATAAGCAGATGCTTCTCCCAATAGCGGTCGTTGCCGCATAGCGCTTTCAGCTGCGCGAGCATTCCAGCAAGCACCTGCTTGCTGGGTTTCCCGATATCCAGCACGAGGCGCCATTCGCCCGCCCGCTGGCTCATACAATGCAAAAGCTGCGCGGCGTCCATCGTATGGTAATGCCCATCGTATTGCCGGCATTCCATAAAAGTCTGGTAATCGGCCCCTTCCTTGCCATACTGGCCCACATCCAGGCCCAGCCGCGCGTAGCTGGCGTCTGTCCAGCCGTTTACGCACACAAGCTTGCCGTCTGTCGTCAGCCGCAGGTCTGTTTCCAGGTTCATAAAGCCGTTGTTAAACGCATCCTCTAAGCCTTCTGGCGCGTTCAGGTTAGCATACAACAGATTTTTGCCGCCCAGCGCAGTAGCCAGCAAGTTTTTTGAAAAACTCCGTGGCTTTGGCATATACACCCGGCGCTTCTGTTTCCAGGCGGACGCCGTATACTGCCGGAGAAATTTTTGCAACGGCGCCTGTAAGCTTTTTTTCCATGCGCCCGCGCAGGGCTTTACACCTTCCGCGATGCTTTGCACCAGGCAGTCTACGATCCGGCGCGGCTCAAACTGCCCGCTGTCCAAAAAACGCTGCGGACATCCGATCCGCTCGCCCCAGAAAGTCATTTTGTCGTTCCATACAAGCCCTACGCTTGGGATTCCAAGCGAATAGGCAATGATATTGGCATGCATCCGGCAGGCAACCACACCCGCAAACGAGGCGATGGCCTCCACCAGCTCCCTGCTTTCGACCGGCCGCTGCACAAGCAGCTGGCCGGCCCGGGACGCCTCCCCCATATATTCCAGCACTTCCACGGCAAAATCGTAATCAGACTTTAGGCCGTTTACGAACAATTTCCAGCGGTATCCGCGCGCCTCCAGTTCCTGCGCAATGCCTTTCCACATCGCAAGCTGGAATTCCCGCGTAATGTGCGCCAGCCCATAATCTTCAAAAATGCGCCAGCGGACAATGCCAAGCCCAATGCAGTCCGAGCACTCCTTCTTTTGAATCCCGTATACCTGCGGCGTAAATACGGCCGTATCAATCGTTGCGCCCACAAACCGGTCCCCCTCTTGCAGGTAGTCCCGACGCAGCGTCTGCAAGTCGTCGCGTACGGAAATCCCTTTGACGCAGGAATAATTCAGGCTGCGCGCCAGCCGCTGGCACCTTTCGTCCGCGCCGTCATACCCTTCGACGCCGATACTGTTAAAATAGACCGGGATATCGTATTGCTGCGCACATTCCAGCAGGTCGGGCACATATTCATGAAAATGCTCCTGTTTAAATTTCATCAGGCCGCCGCCGGCAAAAACGATCAGGTCTGCCGTTTTGACTAGTTCAAAATCCGCGCTGGAAATGTTGTAAGGCTGTATGACATAATGCTTTCCATACAGCCGCGTCAGCGCCTGACGGATAAGGTAGGCCGCATTGTCCGCAATGACGGCGTCGCCCAAGTTCCGGTTTACAATCTGGACAAGCAGGATTTTAACTTTCTGCCTGTATACAACCTTTCTGTAAGGCCTTTTCATTTTCATTCCACGTCCTCATGACTGTTATTGTATTGCTCTCCACACCTTCTTCACTTACCTGCGAAATGGAAATCTGCTGCGCCCCTTCTGCCTGCGGCAGGTCGAACGTGTAAATATACCCGTCGTACGCCTGGTTATATTCCCCGTCCCGCAAGGTATATACTTTGCCGTCCACCTCGATTCGCACGAATCCAGTTCCCTTTGCAAGCACCTTTAGCTGCTGTGTACTATTTGTAATTTCCTGGTTAAGCACGGATGGCGTTTCCGGCTGCCGGAGCGTTTCCGCAGTTTTTTCTTCTGTATCTTTGCCATCTGCCGCTTTGTCTTTTTCTGTTTTCAGTTCTTCCGCCTGGCCTGCCGGGCTTTGGTATCCGGCAATTTTCGCCTCTGTATTTTCTATCCCCACGGATTTCGCTTTTTTGTCTTTCTTTGCCTGATCCGCTTTCTTTTGGTCTGCTTTCGCCTTTTTATCCTTTTTTGGCTTTTTGGGCTTCTTTGCTTTTAATACCTTCTGCATCATAGTATCTTCAATGCCATCCTGCGACCTAGCGGTCAGGTATATTTTCTCGCCCTTTGACAGCGCCTGTTCCAGCGGATAGACAAACGCCCCGTCTACATCTACCGCAAGCTGCTCTTCTTTGCCCTGTATCCGGATATAAGCCGTATAGCCCGGTTCGACCACGCCTTCGACCTGCTTGCTGTTGTCGTACACCGGTTCGATCTCCAACAGGCCCATGTCCGTATAGTTCTTATAGGAACGTACTTTAAGCTCGGCCTTAACGCTCTTTCTGATTTCCCCGTCCTTTTCATCCTTTGCGACAACGGAAACCGTCTGCCCTTTTTGCAGCCCGTTTGTCTGGACTGCAAAGGTTCCGTCCGGCGCAACTTCGCCGTGGAACTTCTTTCCTCCGACAGTTACTTGTACCGTCCCGTCGTCGCAGACGCTCGTTACATGGCCCCTTATCGTAAGCTCTGCGTCGCAGACTTCTTCCAGCCTTGGCTGGTCTGGCGCGGCGTCCGCCGTTGTGACTTCTACCGTGCCGCTGATACGGCCGATCTTGTCGATGGTAACAAATTCCAGTTCTGTCCCGGCGTCATAAAGCGGGATCGGAAAATGGAAACTTTCGCCGTCTTGTTCATAGTCGAGCACTTCGACTGCGAAATCGTCCTCATAGGCCGGTGAATTTTCATAGAGCGAACGCCCCTGCTCGCTGCTGATATAAGCGGTGGAGCCTTCAAACATGACGAGCGTAAACGGCGCGTTCATCGTATACTTGCCGCTCACCTGCGTCGATTTATTGGTAATTGTTTTTAAAACCGGCACGTCCGGCCCGTCTTTTACGACGATGGTAGACACCAGCCTGCTCGCTTTGCCCGTATCGTCTGTACAATATGCGGTGACTTCGCTGCCCGCCGCCAGAAAATCGACGTCGCAAGAATAAGAACCTTTCTTTTCTGCCTTTGCCTCATACGTTTGGCCGCCCGCATTGATGTGCACCGTAGTGCCCAAAGCCGCTTTGCCGGTTACGACGTCGCTTTTATTCGTTATTTTTTTAATCGTCGGCGCCGGCAGCGACTGCGGGTTGATATTGGATACGCTGATATAGCGTACCGCCTGGTTGCCGTAAATATCCTGCGCCGCCACGGAATATACGCCGTTGGCTTCTACCGTAAACGCGCCGCTTGTAATGACCATCGCGTCCGCCCAGGAAATGCTGTCCGGCTCAACTTTGCCCGGGATGCAGCGTACTTGCGCTACGCCGGAGCGGTCATTGGCCTGTACCTTGATTTCTACTGGGCTGTTTGTCTCCTCGGTCTGCGTAGACGCGGCTACCAGAAGCGGCGCGTCTTTGTCTTCGGCTTCTGTTTTGACAAACTGCGCGAGGTAATAAGCGAACGCCTCGTTCGTAGCGGCAAGCTCCTGGAACCAGCTCTGCACGACTGCGTCCGGCTGGGAAAAGATGCTGGCGCGCACAATATACTCGCTGCCATAGTCAAATACGACGTTCCAGTTATGGTCTACGCTTGGCGTAAGGCCGCCAAACTCCTGCTGCTGGCGGACATATTCCGTCAGGTTTTTATAAGCCATGTCGACGCCGATGCGGCCAAGCACCTTTTGATCCGCAATGCCCTTCGTCGCGTCATTGTCCGCAATATCATCGCATACCAGCATGAACTTATGATCGGGCGTTACCGGCTCCCCGTTATGCGTCAGGCTTATAATGCGGGACGCCGACGCGTCTTTTAACGTGCCAAGCTTGGTATAGCGGGAATTTTGCGTAGCGTCAATCGTATATTCAACACCGTCAAATACGGCGAACGCGCCCCAGTCTTCCAGCCATTCCGCTGCTGCGATCGACTTCGCCCCACGTTTTTCCAGCAGCTGCTCCAACACCTCGTCCGATGTGATATTTCCGTCGGACGTGCTGTAAATGCTTGCCGACCATTCCAGAAGCTCTTTTAGCTGGCTGCCGTCGATCCAGTAGATAATGTTGTTGTTGTGATTGGCCTGCTGCATATTTAAGATATCCTGCATCGTAATTAGCCCGTTTAAACTGATCTGGTCGCGCGACGACTGGCTGGAGCATAGCTTATAGTTTGTCATCGCGACAACCGGATAGCCGTCATAGCGCGCCTTGCCGTTTCCGCCCGTATAGTTTAGCCCATATTGTATTTTAGATTCGTTGACCAGCTGGATTGCGTAATTATCTTCTAACAGGGCAAAATAGCTGTCGATCCGCTCATTGGCGGAAAGGGAGCCGATTACCTGCTTTAACGACGCTTCGACCGGTTCGATCGCTTCCTTTTGCGTATCTACGATATCTTGGTTTTGCACCGTATCTTTGTCAACCATCCAAAGGGAGGTAGCGGCGTTTGCGATATGCACCTTTCCATCAGCCGACACTTCCAGCCCGATGTCCATAAGCCCGATCCCGGCGCCGTGGTCTGCTGTCATAACAACCGGTTTGCCGTTTACCAGCCCGGTCTGTTTATCTACTTTTTTCAGGTCGTAAAACGACGCTGATTTTTCATCGTCTGAAGGGAAATTTTTATGTGCGTGCCCAGCGGCTATGGCGTCTACCGAGTCGAGCATAGCCAGCGCGTATACCGCGTTTTTGGCATCGTCTTTTGGCTTTGCCTTTCCAAAAGACGAATGCGCCATAACGACGACGACGTCCGCCCCTTCTGCTTTTAACTTTGCTGCCGCGCGGTCTACCGAGCTTACGATTGGCAGCCCGGTCAACTCCTCCTGGCAGTTGGAGTAGCCCGATAGAGAAGGTACGGTGACCCCGACAATGCCTATTTTGACGTCTACCGTTTTGCCATTTGCCGTCGTCAGCTGTTTTTCTACCATTTTGGATTCGTTCCACGGCATTTCCCCGGTGTCATTTATCACAACGTTGGACACGATGCATTTTTCATCCAGCCCGGATAATTCCAGCTGCTTCTTTATATAAGGAAAGCCGTAGTCAAAATCGTGGTTGCCAAGCGTAATCGCGTCATAATTGATTGCCGCCATGGCCTGGTAAATGGGCTGCACGACATTCGAATCCGAATGGTTGACGATATAGTCCGCCGCGTATCCGAAAACAGAATCCCCTACATCCAGCGTCAAGGTATTTTCCATGCCGACTTCTGTACGCGCCTGCCGGATCAGCGTATAAGCCTGCGCCAGGCTGCCGTATTTCTGGCTGCCAAAATCATAATGCATCGTAGACACCTGCCCATGCAGGTCGGTTGTGGAAATAATCCGCAATGTCGCCGACTGCACGGACGCGGCTTTTGCGCTTACTTGTGGGCATGCTGTAAAAGCCAGCATGAAAACTAACATGACCTGTAATATCCGGTTCGTAATCTTTTTGTTCATTTTCTGTTTTCACTCCTTACTTTGCACTATCATGTACGAATTTTCAAACAATCTTCAAACGATTTTAAGATTTTAAAAACAGGATTTATATAATTGGTATTTACTCTGTTTCCATGCCGGCCACCAGCCGCTGGAACATTTCCGCCAATCCTACCGTCGGCGTCCAGCCAAGCGCCATTAGCCTGCCGCTGTCCAAAGCTACCGTCATTTCCGGGTTGTACCCATACGACGCGATATCCTTTGGCACGTCAAAATCCACTTGGATGCCTGCTTCTGGAAACAGCCCGCATACAAACTGCGCCATGCTTGCAATCGAAATCCGGGTATCCATATTTGCGACATTATAAGCCGCCCCCACGCTGCCTTTAACTAGAATTGTAAACAGCGCCGCGATCGCGTCTTTTGTATAGCAGTAGCTGCGCACAGTCCTCCCGGCTGTATGCAGTACGATATTTCGTTTTTCAATAATACATCTGGCAAATTCCGCGAACACCCTGCCGTCTTGGTATGCTACGCCTGCGCCAAACGTCTGCGACAGGCGCGCGATTTTGACCGGGACTTGGTATTGCGACGCATAAGCCGCGCACATGCACTCCGCCATACGTTTGCCTTCAGAATAGCTGCTGCGCGCCTGCAACGGGTCCAAATACCCGCTGTACGATTCGTCGATATGCCCAATGCCTACAGACGGCGTGCCATATACTTCCAGCGAAGAAAGGTATAAAAAGCCTTCTACCTGCACCGTGCGGGCAAATTCCAGCGCGTTTTTCGTCCCCTTTAACGCTGTCTCAATCGTCTGCACTGGGTTGGACACAAAATACGGGGAACTTGTGGCGCTTGCCCCATGGATGATATAATCCACCTGTTCGCTGCATGAAAACGGCTGTAAAATATCGCCGACAATCAGCTGTACATCCCCGCGGTTTAGCAATTCCCCAAACACCTGCTGCGCTTTTTCCCGGCTGCGTACAAAAGCCAGTATCCGTATTTTCGCATCCGAAAGCCGATTGCTACATGCAAGCGCTTTGACCGCATGCGAACCGAGCAGCCCAGTCGCGCCAGTTACGAGCACGGACTTGCCGCGCAACGCGGCAAACAACCCTGCGCAGTCCCGCGCCAGCTGTTCCATATCTTCCTGTAGGACCTGGTTTTTCGGGCTTTCTAATATCTGTTTGTTGATCTCCACTTTCCTTATCCTCCATCCGGTTATTTCTATATTCTATCATTATTCTTTTATCGTAGTTGTTTGCTACTTGCGTTGATTATTGCCCTTTCTTGCGGTGTTTATTCATCCGCGTTTCAATCCGGTTCGTAATCCCAAGCCCGAACGCCTGCTCATTTTCTTTGTATTGCAGCAGCGCGCGGAACATATATACGTCTTCTGGCGTCGTTACTTTGATATTGCCGCGGTTTCCGGCCACCATATGGGCAGTCATCCCCTGGCTGCGGATGATCGTGCAGGCGTCCACCATATTTTCATACCTCTGCGGACGGGCGCGCACAACGTCGTGCGCCGCTATAATATCCTTTAAGTAAAAGCTCTGCGGCGCCTGCGCGGCGAATGTATCTTTGCGGTACGGTACGGATTCCACACAATTGCCGTCGTGGCTTAGCAGAATTGTTTCAAAACACGACGTACAAGTAATGGCATTGCCGTTTTGCTTTACCCCTTCGATATTATTGGAGATCACCTCGTACGATACAAACGGCCGCACGCCGTCATGCAACAGGACAATGGAATCCTGCGGATTTTCCGAAGCGGCTTTTTGCAACGCGTTGTAAATAGAATCCTGGGCCGTCTCCCCGCCCGGGATGATGCTTGCCACTTTGTGCAGCCGGTATTCGTCCACCAGCTCCTGCATATAGCCAATATATTCATCAATCATAGAAATATAAATTTTATCGATCTCATCGTGGTACTGGAACAGCTGCAACGTATGGATAATGACCGGCTTCCCGTTGATCTCCAAAAACTGCTTTGGGATACCGGAGCCCATCCGTACGCCGCTGCCGCCAGCAAAAATGATCGCAATATTCATCGTCGTCCCCTTTCTCTTTGCGCTTTTGTCGGTTTCAGCCGCTATTTCTCTTTGCCTTGCATGCGGGGCGCCCGGAGCTTTTCCCCTCCGCCTTCAGCGCGCGTCACTCCCCAAAACGGAGCGTCTGCAGCTCCTGATTGACGGCTTCATCCGCCGCAATGCCTTTTTTTACGAAATCCGGCATCTGTCCTAAGATAATCCAGTCGATAACCCGGTCTGAGGCATGGCTGTCAATATAGTCAAAGTGTTTTTCCACGTATTCTTCTACTTTCGGGTATTCAAAATCCTGCTGCCTGATCGCGTCAAGCACTTCGTCAAACGTCCGGCAAATCTTGCCCGGTGCAGATTCTTCGTAATCGCGGTGGAACCCCCTCGAGAACGAGTACTGGATTTCATCGAACGCAAAAAACAGCATCGGCTTGCGCATCAAGGAATATTCAAATATATTGGAAGAATAATCCGTAATCAGAAGTTCCGTAAAATAAAACAGGTCGTTGATATTCGGATACTGGTTGGCGTCCGCAAAACGGTCTTTGTAGCGCTCTTCGATTGGAACCGGGTCTGCAACCCACGGATGCATTTTAAACAATACGACATATTCGTCCCCGCACAATTCATACAGCTGTTTAAAATCAATTAACTCATACGGATAGTGCGCGTTTTTCTTATTTGTGCCGCGGTATGTCGGTGCGAATAAGATGACCTTTTTGCCTTTACAGATCGGATATTTTTCATATATCTCCTTTGTCTTTTTGCTGCGGTATCCTTCGTCTAAAAATTCATCGATGCGCGGCATCCCGGTCGGCAGCACCTGCGAGTCGTTGATGCCCCATACTTCGGAAAAGAAATGGGCAATATTTTTCGAGCCGGCGATCCCGTACTTGTACTGCCTATGGCAGCTGTACGGCGCCGGGCACCCGATATGGCCCCAGCGGCTATATCCGGACGCTTTAAACCCCGCCCCGGCATGCCATAGCTGTACGACCACCGTATCTTTGTCCAAAATCAGCCAGTCTAACACCGGCGCATGGTCGTCCAGAAAAATAATATCGCTCATCGCCATTTTGCGCAGCGTATCCATCCAGCTATGCAGCCCCATACGCGGGTTGGTCACAGAAGAACGGTAAGATTCCAAAATCACATAATCTTTGTCCATCTTGCGCGCAAGCATACGGTCTTTGACCGCTTTTAAATTGGTACTGATCGTCGTACTCTGCTCCGACATGAACATAACGACCGGTTTTTTGCTCTTATGTTTATATTTTTTGCGGTAAGCCCAATACATATCAACTTTCAGCGGTTTGTTAATTTTAGAATATTTCTTTTTCAGCTCCTGCTTCAGATGGAATTTTTTCTTTGCATGCGCAGACGGCGCGCTGATCGCCGTCCTGCCGCTTGCGAGCACATACATAATAAAAGGCAGGCTGTCGTCGCCTTCGGTCACATAAAATGTTACGGAATACACTTTCGCGCGCCCGCCGTACAAAAAGTTCCGGGATGCGCTGCTCATATTTTTTACAAGCGGCTCTGCGACCTCCGCCTTCGCCATCTGGCAATGATTCTGGCAGATATAAATCGAATACGTCCCCTGCGGCAGGCACAATCCTGTGCCTGGATTTGTAATATTGACCTTTAGGCGGTAGGTATCCCCGTCTATTTCCATGACTTTTAATTTTGCTTTCGGTTCAAACAAACCGTTGACCAGGTAAAACGAAAGCTCGCTCTGTTTGTCCGCACCAGGCGCGAACGTAATCTGCAGTTCCAGATTCAGCCAGATACGTTCCCATGTGATGTTCGTAACCTTTGCGGTAATCTGCCTTTTGTCAATCTGATTCTCCATATTATTTTTTCTCCTTGTATTTAAAACATTTTATTCTCCTTATATGAAACTTGTATGAAACTTGTATAAAACTTATATAAAACTTGTATGAATCCTGCGTTAAAATTTTACCATCTACTTTTGATACGGTTTCCCTTAAGCTTACCGAAAGATTACATCAAATTTGCATAAAACCTATAAAACTTATTTTTTTACACAATCGGATATATTATAACAGAAAAATGCTCTTTTAGCAATTCTGTATTTTTTTGCCAGGCGGGAATCATTATGTTCAGCCTATGGATCCTCTGTAACGGTAACGAAGGCATCTAGTACTCCATCCGGACAGAAATCAGAGTAAGGAACTGCCTGCTTTGCACCACTGCGTCGTTAAAATTTCTAGTCGATGGAACCACATCGCCGTCGAAATTTTGCCTAGCATTGGTACGAACCAGACCGCTCCTTACTTTAATTTCTGTCTGGATGGAGTACTAGAGCGTGTTTGAAAAATG
>CASUON010000047.1 GCA_949457475.1 uncultured Lachnospiraceae bacterium | reverse complement strand
TATGCAAATACTATTAATGCCCCGTGTTCCGGCTCATGACCGTCACGTCATATTCATTGACGGCAATGATGTTGAAATACTTCGGATCCAGATATTTGAGGTCATTCGCGTCAAACATGGGCAGCCCCCTTCCCGGCGAACCACGCTTCCAGTGCCTGCATGACCAGATCCGCCTTGTCCTTTGCCTTCAGCCCGGAGAAATACTTTTCTTCCGCTTCCGCCGGTATCTTCACGCTCACCATCCTCGCCTGAACAGGCATCTTAACCGGATGCAGGATCTCTTCCAGCTTTCCTTCCGTCAATTCCCCCGCTGCCGCCCTGGCCGCCTTCGCCGTCTTTTCATCCATCTTCACGCCCTGCGCCGCTACAGCTTCCTGTTCATCCTCTGACAAATAGGAAAGCTCCACCGCCGCCGTCAGAGTCAGCTCGCCCGCATCCAATCTGTCCTTGAACGGGCGGATCAGCTTGTCTACTCTCATATATCTGGCAATATTCCTGCCGGTCATCCCGTATTCCTCGCCGATACCGTCCCGGCTTCTCGACTTGTGGACATCATGTCCACAAGTTCCGATCTCTTCAATCTCCCGCAGGATGTCATTGCGCCTGCCCTGGCTGATGACCTTCTCATACCTTGCGGACAGCACCGCCGCCTTCTCGCTCGGAGCCAGATCCGTGAAAGACCTCTGGATCACGTTCGTCTCGATCACATAGACATACGCCTCTTCATCGGCCAGACCTTCCTTTACGATTGCCGGAATCTCCGCAAGCCCCGCGATCTTCGCCGCATTCAGCCGGTTGTGCCCGGACAGCATTTCATAGCCCCGCCCCTTCTTCCGCACGATTACCGGATTCAGAACCCCGTGTTCCCGGATGCTCTCCACCATGTCATCCAGACGCTCGCCCTCATACAGATGGAACGGATGGTCATGGAACGGCTTGATCTTATCCACCGGCAGGCTCTGGAGGACGTTTCCGGTCTCCGCCTGCGGTGCATCTGCCGTCATCATGTCAACGGCATCAAATATCTTCCTCTTCGGTGCGTTTCCCTTCATGCGACCACCTCCCCCGCCAGCCGCTCATATGCTTTACATGCGCTGCATCCCGGCGCGTACTCTGTCAGCGGCTCACTGTAATAAACACTCTCGCCTACCTTCACGGTATTCGGGATTTTGCTCTTGAAGATCCTGATCTGTCCTTGAAATGTCTCCGCCACCTGTTCCGTGATCGTCTTGCAGAGGATCGTCCTTGCATCACACATTGTAAGCAGGATCCCCGCAACTTCCAGACGCCCATTGATGCGGCTCTTTATCTTCCTGACAGTCTTCAGGAAGTCCTGCAACCCCTTCATCGCCAGAAGCTGGGGATTCACGGTCACGATCACTTCATCAGCCGCCGCCAGAGCGTTGATGGTCAGTGCGCCTAGGGACGGGCAGGTATCGATCAGGATATAGTCATAATCCCCTCTCAGCGGCTCCAGAACAGCCGCCAGCATCCTCTCTGTGCCCATTTCCAGCCTGAGTTTCGCTTCCACGGCGGAAAGCCCTATGGTGGACGGTATGTAATCCACGCCGCTCCTCTCCCAGATGTATTCCCCTCGCTCCGGAAGTTCTTCATCCTCAATCACGTTCAGTATCAGATCCCCGACAGCCATATCCACATCTTCCGCCCCGAAGCATGTGGTCAGGTTCGACTGCGGATCAAAGTCCACAGCCAGAACCTTCTTCCCCTGCTTCTGCAGGGCATACGCCAGATTGAACGCCGTAACAGACTTGCCGACACCGCCCTTCATCGCTCCGATCATGATTATCTTTCCCATATCACGCCTCCAATCCGGCTTCCGCCGCCATACAATAGTTTGCCTGACGCTCCGCCACAAATCTTGCCTTCAGTTCCTTTTTCTCTTTCAGGAACTTCTTCTGCAGTTTTTTCGTTTCTTCTTCCATGAATGCCTTCTCTGCCTCGATCAATTCCTCTCTGGCAGTGTCACGCATGATGATGAGCTTACCATCCTCACACTTGACCAGAACCGGATCCCCGATGTTGAATCCAAGCTCTTGAAACCATAATCCCTGAATCCGAAGCATTGGAGCCGTCTTCCTTCCATAATTGGTCGCTTCACTTACCGTCAGTTCCCGGTATTCCTTCTTTGCTCTTGCCATAGTTTTTCACTCCTTTTCTTTGATTGACTCGGCAGGCGCTCAACCGGCTTCTGAGAAGGCATAAAAAATAGAACTGTCATCAGCACACACTTCTCAGTCACCGATTAAGTCCTACCTTAATTCCATGTTCAGTTGTACCCGCACAGGCATAGTACGCCCACGGGTTTTGCCCTTATGGCTTATCCGCCCCTCGTGTTATATTAGTGCAGAGCGGTCATATTTCCAGTTGAAAACGGCGCCGTCCCACCCGTAAATACCTCACCCAAAGGCATTTTTCTGTAGGACTAAATCAGCTCGAACCCCTTGATTTATGCGGTCTTTGCTTGACTTGGCACTATAATAACGCTATCCCCTGTCGCCATAGCAAGCAGAACTGTGTTTTTATGTTCTGCTATTGCTTTCTCAGCTTCTTTAATTGCTTCAATTTGATAATAACGCAGGTTCAATCCATTTGGATCCTGCAGCAGCTCATACCCTGTAGCAGCAAGTTTCTTATCTGCCTGCACAATATCCCTTTCCAAATCCTGTTCCATGCCCTGAGGACTTGGCCATCCTGCTAAAGCCTTTGAAGTGTTAAACTGCTGCCGGGTATCTAAAAACCAGATTCCGGACATTTCTTCATACTGTTTTATGTAATCCCTGCCGTTAGTCGCAAAAAGGAACGGAACCTTATATTCACCATACTGTTTCAACACATATTTCTCATGCTCCGGCTTAATCATCCTTGCATATTCTTTACATTGGCTGTCCAATACGGAAGAAATATTCGTATGCTTTTTCTTAGCCTCAATAATCCCTACTATTTTTTCCCCAATAAAAAGTGCGTAATCTGCATATCCCCCATTGCCTGTCTTGGAATTCGTAGGCCATTCTGCAATTGCCAGGTTTTTACCTTTTGCGGGACGTACTCCTTTGGAATAGCGTATTTCAGTAGTATCCGCATCCCAGCCAGCCTTACGGAGCTGTTCATCAATCAACTCCCTTGTCTGTGTTTCTGAAAACTTTACGTTAAGTGCTTTCTTATAAGCCATTGCCCTTCGTGTACTGTCGGCTTTCCCGGCTTTCTGAATCCGCTCTAATTCAACAAGCAATGTTTGATTCCGTTTTTCCAGTTCCTGGTTTTCCCTCTCTAATTCATCCAAACTTACCGTAATGTTTATCGGCTGGATGTACCCAACAGGATTGTAGTTATAATCCCCGTAGGTTTGCATATACCATACGCAAAGTCCATACAACAACTGCAGGTTATTTAATGCCTTTTCACCTTCATCCGCCCCTTCATGTGCTGCGTCATTTCGGTCCTTTCGCAAAATATATAACGTATGGTTTATCTCACGCGGCAACAAGTCATTCTTTTTTAATAGACGAATACGGTTTGCATGGGTATTGTCATGCTCTGGCTCTTTGATGCCGTCATAAGCAAGCATATATTTTACCATTACTTCTGCTAACATCCCCTGTTTCATAAGCGATGTGTTAGGATCTGAGTAAACATATTTCTCTGACAAATCCCCCAGTCTTGCCAAATCACTCCAACGAGCTTCAAGGAAGGTAAAGTTTCCCACTCTCATTGCCTCCTTCGTAAGTATACTGCATTTATTTTCATATTATTTTTTATGCTGTAAGTAATCATGAAAGTCATTTATTTTAAGTCTAATTCCCTCTCAATTTTCTTTTTCTTTGCTTCTATCATTCGTAGTATAAAGTCTTCGTAATTCTCATCTGGATATAATGGATTTTTTTCACTAACCCGTTGCCCTATGATAGAATTATTCGATACGCCAATCATCATACTTGCTAAATAGCCAGAAATTCCACCTTTATAATAGCTAATCATCGGATTGATTTTATTGTATAATATTTTTAACTGTTCTAAATGCTCATTCAAATTCAATGTTTTCCCAGAATCCGGATATTCAGCATTTATTCTACTGCTGATTAGTTTTGCAATTTCCTCTTGATTTGCCTCTTCAATCGATGTCCCTCTTCTAATATAGATTCTATTTCCTTTTAAATCACCACTATCCTTTTTAGCCATAAATGGTAAAAATTTTGGATTATCCTCTATTTCAAGCATCTGATAATTATGATGTGCAAGCTTATCGTATTCTGATGAATCATAAACAAAATCATAAATATCATATTTTAAATCTGTAGATATTAAATTTTTTATTTCATCTGAAATTCTTGCCTTATCTTTTATCTCTTCAATTCCATCATACGAAAACGTTTTATCCTCATTCTCATAAATTCCAAAAAAAATTATTCCTCCACCCATATTAGCAATCGAAATCATTTCTTTCGCTAATTTTTGTTTTTCAATCCACTGCCCTTTAAAATCTATTGTATCATGCTCCCCAGTATGTCCTCTTAAATATTCTCGAAGATGATCTAATGTCGGTTCTTGAAGCAAACGAGCAACCATATCTTTGATCTGTTTAGGATATCCCATTTATTCTCTCCTCATTTAATTTATAGTTTTTGCGATTTTTTATAAATCTGTCTTTGATAATCTTATCTTTCCCCTTTATATAAAACCGCCTCTATTCTTTGGCTCTCCTTATCTTTCAGCAATTTCATAATTTTATTTTCTCCAGACATTCTTTCATGCAAGCCACATTTAGTTTTCTTCATATTCTTACTCACACAACAATTCCGATACCAGCAATCTCCCATCCGCTTGCCTTTCACGTCCCACTTATCATTCTCCGTCAATTCATACGTAATCGCCTTGATCACCCTCTCTGTCGAATATCGCTTAAATCCCACAAGGTACTCACGTGTTTTCCTGTCCACAATCCTGTCAATATCAATTTTATGGTCTTCAATCGCCGACAAAACCACTTCGCGCATAGCAATCTTATCTTTCTTCCCTGTACCTGTCCATTCTATCAGCTTGCTGAAGCTCAAAATAATATGCTCAAAACAGATTATATCCAAAATTACAATCTGTTTCGGATACACTGCGACCAATTCTCTAAGCTCCAAATACTTGTTCACCACATCCATATTGTCATAAACAATATCAAACGCCAAATAATACCTGTCTCCCTCTTTCGGTACCAACTGCCTGACTGCATCCAGAAGTTCCTGATTACTCCCCTTGCTTTCAACAATAAATGAGCCATGAAAAAGATGTTGATTCGCCAGTTCCCAAAAATGAAGCCCTGCTCCCGTATCTTCCGTCCAGATATATTTCACACAGTCACCAGCTCTCTTTTCAACGACACATTATAGTCAGCATCATGAAGCAGCATAAAGCTTCCGGCAGACAGATTCAATCCATCACAGTTCCTTGCGAAAAGCATATACTGGTTACTGCAGTCAAAATTGATAAAACTTCTATCTGCATCATCCAGAAGCAGGTCTGCATTGTCAATTACAACAAATCTATCCCTGCACTTTTTCAGGTTATCATGAAAATCCTCAGTCTTATAATTGAACAATTTTATTGCCCGGTACTCTCTCGTCATCCTTAAATCTTCCAGCATCTGATAAAGATACGTCTTTCCTGTAGCACTGTCTCCCCTCACCAGTGTGATTCGATCAGCAAATTCCAAAAAATAAGAAAACGGATCCGCTTCAAATTTTATAGTATCATAAATCATCCGAATCCCTCCTCGCATATTCTTCTGACCACCAATGCTCATATCCCACACGTCCAATCACTACATCGGCATTATTAAAACAAATTTCTACGTCCTCTTTTATATGGATACGCTCTGGCCGGGACATATACAGCGAAATACCATCCATTGAAAAAAGGATGTCCAGTACATTCTGCCCACACTCATCTGCATTTACTATTTTCTGCGGGTTCTTCATCACGTTCAACATCGTTTTGCATCCACTGGAAAGATTACGTACTGTTCCTAACCCATACTTTGTTTCTATACGCTTATCCTCAGTCAGTTTTGCGTGGTCAATCTGCCAGATCACCGCCTTATCTTCTTCTGTAAATTTTTCATTGCTTGTATATAAATTAAAATACCAGTCATTCTGCAGAATCCAGTTCTCGGAATCCTGCTTATTGGTATAAACATAAATCATTCCGATCACCGCCTTATATATAATCTAATCAATATAACTTCACCTGTTTTTCGTAATTATAACATTATATATTATAGCAAGCAACCAGTAACGATTAAGCTGCTGAATCTCAAACTGCAAGCATTTTGCAAGCACAAACTCCGCAAACCCTCAATTTTACTGGATTTGCGGAGTTTTTACTCTATTCGAACTCAATCGTCCCAGGTGGCTTGCTACTCAAATCATAAAATACCCGATTGACCCCTTTCACTTCATTCACAATGCGGTTCATAACCCTTTGCAGCACCTCAAACGGGATATCCGCGCACTCTGCCGTCATGAAATCCGTTGTAGTCACAGCCCGTAGCGCCACGGCGTAATCGTACGTCCTAAAATCGCCCATAACGCCAACAGACCTCATATTGGTCAGAGCCGCAAAATACTGGCTGATTTTTCCGGCCAGCCCGGCGGAGGCAATCTCTTCCCGGTATATTGCATCCGCATCCTGGACAATCTTTACTTTTTCTTTCGTTACCTCGCCGATAATACGGATTCCCAGTCCCGGCCCTGGAAATGGCTGACGGTTCACCAGATATTCCGCAATGCCCAGCTCTTTGCCGGCCTTTCGTACCTCATCCTTAAATAAAAGGCGCAACGGCTCTATAATTTCCTTAAAATCAACTGTGTCCGGAAGCCCGCCTACATTGTGGTGCGACTTAATTGTTGCTGACTTGCCTAGGCCTGACTCAATCACATCTGGGTAAATAGTGCCCTGCACCAGGTAGTCGACCGCGCCGATTTTCTTTGCTTCTTCTTCGAAGACACGGATAAATTCCTCACCAATTATCTTCCGTTTTCTCTCCGGCTCTTCTACGCCCGCAAGCTTCGAGTAAAACCGTTCCTGCGCATTGACGCGGATGAAGTTCAGATCATATGGCCCCTGCGGCCCGAAAACCGCGGCCACTTCATCGCCTTCATTTTTACGAAGCAAGCCATGGTCGACAAACACGCATGTTAGCTGTTTACCGACTGCCTTTGCCAGCAATACCGCGGCAACCGAAGAATCGACACCGCCTGATAAAGCGCATAGTACTTTGCCGCTGCCTACTTTTTGCCGAAGCTCGCCAATTGTTTTTTGTACAAAAGAGCCCATTTTCCAATCGCCTGCACAACCGCATATCTTGAATACAAAATTAGAAAGCATCTGCTGGCCTTCCACTGTATGCATCACTTCCGGATGAAATTGTGTTGCGTACAACCTGCGTTTTGGATCCTCCATAGCGGCAACCGGGCATACTGGCGTATGCGCACAAGCCCGGAACCCTTCCGGCGGGCTTTCAATATAATCCGTATGGCTCATCCAACAGACCGTACTGCTATGGACGCCTTCAAACAGGGGGCTGGATGTATTTACTTCTACTTCTGTTTTACCATATTCGCTTATTGGAGCCGTTTTTACCGAACCGCCGAGCAAATGTGCCATTACCTGCGAACCATAGCAGATGCCAAGGATCGGAATGCCGAGTTCGAAGATTCCCCTGCTGCATTTTGGCGAATCCTCCAAATACGCGCTGTTTGGCCCACCGGTAAAGACAATTCCCTTCGGCTCCATCTCTTTTATCTTATCCAAAGACATCTGATATGAATAGACTTCGCAGTAAACATTACATTCCCTTATGCGTCTTGCAATCAGCTGATTATACTGGCCGCCGAAATCCAAAACAATAATTTTTTCCTGACTCATCATATCCCCTTTCTCACAACCTTTGTATTTATTTTTTTAATTTCAAAAAAGCCCCCAGATTCCCGCGCATTCCATGGCTGGCACGGTGTGAAAACAACAGTTGCGGATTGCAGCATGTACATATATTAGTTACCGCAAGATGCTCCGGGCAAATACCCGCTTCTAAGAGCGCCAGCTCGTTTACTTTCCATAAATTCAGCTGGTACTTTCCCGGCGTCGTAGCATATAAAATATCCTTTGCCGCATTGGGAAATTCTTCCCGAAAACGCCCTGCCACGTCTTCACTAACCTCATAACAAGACTGGCATATCGAAGGCCCGATCGCACAAAACAAATCTTCTGGGCGGCTGCCGTATGTTTCTTGCATCATACTTACTGTTTTTTGCCCTATACGGCCGACGGTGCCACGCCATCCAGAATGGCTAAGCCCCACGGCATGATGAACCGGATCCACAAAAAACAACGGCACACAATCCGCAAAAAACGCTGCAAGCACAAGGCCCGGCTCATCCGTAACCAGCCCGTCTATATCCTTATAATCCCGTTTTCTTGTAATGCCCTTTCCCCGGTCGGCGCCAGTTACCCGGCGGACATTTGTCGTATGTGTCTGGTCTGTAAATACCAGGTCGCAGCAAACAGCGTCCACCGCCTGCGCTGCCCGCCGAAAGTTTTCATCAACAGCTGCTTTCTGATCCCCCCTTGTATAGCTGAGGTTCAAAGTAGAAAAGATTCCGTCGCTTACTCCGCCTAGACGGGTTGTAAAGCCATGCTCTACCATCCCCGCCTTTTCAAACAAGTGGAACTTTAAAAGCGGGATATCTTTTTCTTTTAAATCGTATACATTTCTGGCATCTGCCCGTTTAAATTCATCTATAACCATAAACGCCCTTCCTTTTATTTACCAATTGATATGCCCTTGCCATGCTTAAGAGCTGTAAAAAATTTAAAACAGAAAATAGTTGTACTCCATCCGGACAAAAATTAGACCCCCACATTGCCTGAGCCGGACAATTATACCTACACGTTTCAGACAGCCTGCGTAAACGCTTATTCCACTTTTATACATACACGGTTTTTCCCGCTCTCTTTCGCCTGGTACAACGCTTCATCCGCTTTTTCAAAAAACTGGCTGGAGGTTTTGTATTCTGGCTTGTATACGGCTACGCCAATACTGATCGTAAAGCTGTTTTCGATGCCGCTGTCTGTAGGAATCACTTTTTGTTCAAAATGTTTACGGATCGTTTCCGCTTTTGTAATGGCATCCGTCAAATCCCTCTCCAAGATCATGGCAAACTCTTCACCGCCATAGCGGGCTACAAAACATTTTTTGCTTGCTTCTTCCAAAAAAATCCCGGCGAGCACTTTTAACACCCGGTCTCCATATGCATGCCCATATGTATCGTTTACCATTTTAAAATTATCGATATCCGCAATCAAAATACTGATCGGTTTTGGACAGTCTCCATATTCAGATAGTTTCCGGTTCAGTTCCTCATAGAAGGCTTCGTGGTTATGAAGCCTTGTCAGCGAATCGATCATGATCTGCGTATCTAGCATCTGCGTATATTTTCGAATCTGTATAATCAGATTTGCAATGACTAATACGTCAAAGACCAGACCAGATATATCCAGGATCACCCGATCCTGACCCTTTGGAAAATCATCCAGGTCAATAATAAAATAATGCCCGGCCATCATTGCAAAAGAAATACCCACCTGCACAAATATCAATTGTTCATTGCGGATAAACAGCCCGAAAATAATCGGTACAATACACATAACCTGGATACTGTAAGTCCATCGGTCTGTAGCGACTACTAAAAATACCATCACATTTAAAAGCAGCAATACAATATAATCATTTAACGGCAAATGAAACCGCCAGAAACATACGATAAATACACTTGCAACAACTAATAGTATCAACGGCGTAAAAATACTTTTACCTAAAATTTCCTGCCAGGAGCCATAGCTGCCGTCTTTTACAAGAATCAAAAACCATACCATATTTAACAGGAATAAATATCTGACAATAATCCATAAGGAATGCTGCAAAATATCATACCGCACATCCCATTCTTCTGTACTTAAGGGTGTTGGAACATTTTTTAATTTCTTCTTATTAATATACATGATTCATCATCCCCTGTTAACCAGATTTATAACCATAGTATACCTTTTTCTGCTATATTTCGCAATCCATTTTCGAAAGAAGTTGCCCTACAGCGGCTGTTCTGGAATGGGGAAATGTTTACCATTGTTCGCTAATCATGTTAACTATTTTTAATATTCTGCAGCATCAAACTGTTTTTTATTATCGTGTACATTGGCAAAACCCTGGCAGGAAAAATGCGAAATTTGAAAAATTCTAAATTAGAAAATTACTAAATAAAAGAGAACTAAATTAGAAAACTAAATTAGAAAATTAAATAAGAAAACTAAATTAGAAAAATGATAAATTAGTAAATTACTAAATAAAAGAGAACAAAATTAGAAAAATGATACGTTAAAAACGACTCGAATAAAAACTAAATTAGAAAAATGATAAAGAAACGAGAAAATTGGCCGGAACAAAACCTCTGACGGAATAATAAAAATGAACCGGCGTATTAGAAAGGAAATTAACCTAATTGAAAAGAAAAATCGAAAATTTCCTGAAAATAATAAATGTAAAAGGGCCGTTGGATGTTTCCCGAATTTAATATTGAAAGTCAAACGCCCCTTCTATGTGCCGAACCGCCCCATCCCCATAAATGCCGATTACATCAAACCGACAAGGCACATCTTGCGTGTATCCCATTTGGGCATAATAATAAATCGCAGCTTTGCAGATTCGCCGCTGTTTTCTAACATCCACAGCTTCTAGCGGGTCTCCACGGCTGTCTGAAGCACGAAACTTGATTTCCAAGAATACCAAAACAGCTTCTTTTTCAGCGATCAGGTCAATCTCCCCACACCTATTGCGGTAATTGCGAGCTAAAATAGTATAGCCTTTTTCTGCCAAATACGCCGCTGCCGCCTCTTCATACCGTGTACCCGTTTGCCTCTTATTTTCTGTTCTCCTTTTAGGTTTATCCATAGCCGCTGTTTCTTTTGGACTGGGCTTTGACGGCTTAACCTTTTCTTCCTTTTGTTTTAACGCGTTCGCTACATTCACATTCCCGGCCTTAACGGCCTGGTTGTTTTTGTTTTCTATCTCTTTGTGAACTTGATTCACCCCGCCTCCTTATGCTATGCCTTTTTTGTATTTTTTTGCACCTGGTCCTCCTTTTTGCCCCGCGCCGCCGCCATTGCCTCTATCCAGCCTCCCTTTAAATATGTGATCTGGTACCGTTCGGGCCGGTTCTGCTTTCCTTGCCGTTTTCGCCGGGTCAGTTCACGCGGTCTTTCAGTTTCTGGCGGATTTTATCCATATCATTGACAAATACCAAAATTTCCGCCACAACCTGATACAATTCCGGCGGGATCATGTCCCCGATTTCCAGCCGGGAAAGCGTATCTGCCAGTTTATCGTCCTGATACGTAGGCACATCGGCCGCAACCGCCGTATCTATGATTTTTTCCGCCAGCGCGCCTTTTCCGGTCGCGAGGATTTTCGGGGCCTGCTCGCCCGGCTCATAGGCAAGCGCGACCGCCGTTTTGGGCTTATCGCCTTTTTTTTGTGCCATAGTCCCCTCCTTTATGCCCGTACGTCAAAAGAATAACGGTGTACCATTCCTCTAGACGCAGCTTTCTGTGGCTGGCACTTTTGCAGGAAATCTTCCACAAAATCAACCTTCTCTTCGCGGTTTTCCACGGAAATCCTACAATGGTATCCTAATTTTGCCAGCCGTTCCTCCAGCATCGGGAGATGCTTTTCTATCAGGTTATAGGCATCATCGTCCGCCAGGTAAAATTTCGTACTGATATTTTTGTCCAGCATTTTTACCGATACGTCCGTAGAGCCCAGGTTTTCCATGTCCAGGTGCAAAAATGCAGATAGCTCGCCCCCGCCCTTTTGCAGATTGCGTTTATTAGTATACACATACAGCTCGCTGTGGGCGTTTTGGTTTGCCATTTTCAACGGGATCTGTACGTACGTGTAGGCCTGGTTGATCTGGTTCATAAAATCAATATTATTGCGCACCTGCTGCGCAGACTGGGAAAGTTCGTTTGCTGAAATGCCGGTCTGTTTTGCCAGCTGCTCAATCTGCGCCATCTGGCGGTCAAGGCGCTGGTATAAATCTTCTATTTTGTGCGGCTCTTTTAATTCCTGGGGCTTTAACGTCCACTGCTGTTCGATAGCATCTTTTAAGATCGCCTGGTATTCTTTTCCGGCAAGCAGCTTTGACAGCGCCCCTTTATGGCCCGAAAGCGGGGTTTCCTGCAGCTGCCTGGCAAGCGCATCCAAAAACTCCCTGGAACTTAATTGCGTATTCAGCTTTATGTCTTTGGCCTGCGCGAATATTTCTTTTAACTGCGTTTCCAGCTCCGCTGCCTGGCGCCTGTCTAAAAGCTCTGAAATTGTGCTGGAGCCGGCTCTATGCGCGTTCTCCCCTGCCTGGCTGCTCGTTTCAGCAGCTGTGGCGTCGCCCTTTATGGAAGTTTCCTGGATATCCTTTGCGTCCTGCAACAAATCTGTGGTGGCACTCATAGAATTTTTTACTGCATCTGCCAAAATACTGTCTCGCAGTCCTTGCGTAGCGTGTTCCAATAGGCTTTCCGCCGGATTGCCTGGCTGATTATGGATTTGGCCTCCCATCGGATTGTCCATTTGCCCTTCCTTTGAGTTTTCCATCAAGCCTTCCAAAAGCGCCTGCTGTGCATCCCGGCTAGCCTGTATGGCGTCTGAAAGCGCTCCGCCGGATGGCGCGTCGGTAAACAAGGCGCCGCCGTCCCCATCCTGTGGCAGCCCGTCCCGAAAAATGGCCAGGACTTGCCGGTTAAACTGTAGGATTTCATCCCCTGGTACTTTCGCATACGCAGAAGGGAGCTCGTCGATCACCTGCTCCATCTGGTTTAGCATCATATGGCGGTCATTCTGGTAATTTTCAAACTGCGCCGCCATCTGTTCGTTGACCGGTATTCCAAGCTTGCTCATCGCAATCGCGCTCGACATAGATACCTGTGGGTTTTGCGCCAGGGTATGGCGCATGGCAAGCAGTGCGTTGCGGTCAATCGGCATCCCCTCTTCCATCATGCGGTTTACCATATCTATCGTATCTTTTGTCATTTCCATGCCAGCCGCATCCAACGCCTTTTGGATTGTCGGGTTGAATGCCTTGCCGTCCGCAAATGGTTTTATCGCAATCGTGTTGCCGTCGTTGGACTTTACCTGGAAAAAAACAGACTGCCCGAGCAGCAGGTTTACATTTCCATCCAGCCTTGCCGCAACCGTATGGCCGTTTCCCAGCCCAAGCAGTATTTTAGAACCGTCAATTGCGTTGATGCTGCCCTCAAATACCGTCCCCTCCTGAAGCTCGGTCAACGTGGATACAAGATTTTGCACCGCGTTGCCGGAGGCCTTTGGCGTGCCCTGGGATGCTGCATTGGCAAGTGAATTGGCATATTGTCCTAGATAATCTGCAATCTGCATCTGTCTGCCTCCTATATTACTATTGTTTTGTCTATTTAATATTTCTTTCACAAAATTACTTGTCTATGCGCACGTAACCTAAATATTATGTGGATAATACTCGAATATTACGATACAAAATGCGTAATAAATGTCTTCCGGTGGATCGCAGAGGCGCCAAGCCGTTTTATCGCCGCAATATGTTCTTTCGAGCCGTACCCTTTGTGCGAAGCAAAACCGTACCCCGGATATTGTTCCTCATACTGTACCATCAGCCGGTCCCTCGTCACCTTTGCCAAGATGCTTGCTGCTCCTATGGAAATGCTTTTTGCGTCGCCTTTGATAATCGGTACCTGCGTTATTTGTACTCCTGGTATCGTAACTGCGTCATTTAACAATATATCGGGCATTACGCCCAGATTATTTATAGCCTCCCGCATCGCTTCATAGGTTGCCTGCAAGATATTGATCTCATCGATCCGCTGTGGGCTGGCCATTCCAATGCCGACCGCTACGGCCTGCTCCATAATACGCCCGTATAGCTCTTCGCGGCGCTTGGCGCAAAGCTTCTTGGAATCGTTGATGTATAGGATATCGCAGCCTTTAGGCAAAATGACGGCGCCGGCAACTACCGGCCCTGCCAGTGGCCCCCGGCCCGCTTCGTCAATGCCGCATATTGCCTGGTAATCCGCGTATTTACGCTCGTATTCCCCCAGCCGGTAAATCCGCTGCCGTTCCTGCTCTAGTCTTTGCAGCTTTTTCTTTGCCTGCTCCACCAGCTTTTGGACGCCGGTGCGTCCGTCCTGGCTGTATTTTTGAATAAAATCAGGCAGCATCGATAACTCTGCTGCCTGGTACTCTTCCTTTATCTGATTTGCTGTTTTTTCCGCCATTTATCCTCCCCTTATTCCATCGCCCCGGATTCCGGAAACGGGCGGACGCGCCAAAAAGCCCTCCCGATAATCTCGGCGCGCCGTACCAACCCTACTTGCGCGCTTCTGCTGTCTACGCTGTCGTTGCGGTTATCCCCTAATACAAAGTACTCGTTGTCTTCCAGCTTTCTTGGCAGCAGGGCATACCCCGGCGCATTGACCGCCTCTGTGCCGTAATGTTCCTGCAGCGCCACATTGTTTATAAAAATCGTACCCTGCGCGTCAATGCGCACAGTCTCGCCCGGCAGCCCGATGATCCGTTTTACATAATACGTTTCCTTCTCATACCGGTAAGGAAAAACGATAATATCATACCGTTTCGGCTCTTCGAACCGATAGGTAAGCTTGTCCACCAGGACATGGTCGCCGTCCGACAACGTAGGAAACATCGAAAAGCCTTCTACTTGCGTACGCTGCGCCACATAGTGCACGGCGAGGTAGGTACAGCCCAATATAATCGCCAGATACAGGCACAGGCCAATGATATCGTTCACAAAAGCCCTCATGCTCCGTCTCTCCCGAGAATCAGCCATCGGTAGCTTCGGCCGGCCCGCCGGGCAGTTCTTCGGGCAGTTCGATTGTAATTTTCCCCAGTTTGCCGCTGCGGAATTCGTCCAGGAGCAGATGCGCGGCTTTTGACCAGTCCGTTTCTGCGCCCTTTTTTAAGCAGCCCCGGTTTTTCGCTATCTGCCCTAATATTTCAGCGTGCCCTGTAGATTCGTCCACGCCGTACCGCTCTGCCAGCACGCCCGGATATTCTATAACCAGCAGCTGTATCAGTTCCAGCGCCAGCTCGTCGATATTTAACAGCTCATCATTCATAGAGCCAATATACGCTAAGTGCATGCCGACTGTCTGGTCTTCAAATTTCGGCCATAGGATGCCCGGCGTATCTAATAGTTCGACTTGTTTATTCAGCCGAATCCATTGGCGGCCTTTTGTGACCCCCGGCTTATTCCCGGTCTTTGCACATGCCTTGCCTGCAAACGTGTTGATAAAGGTAGACTTTCCGACGTTTGGGATACCTACCACCATCGCTCGTACCGGGCGGTTTAATATCCCCCTCTTTTGATCCCTTTCTATTTTGGCCCTGCATGCTTCCTGGATTACGCCCTGCACAGTTTTCATCCCGCCCCTGTTTCTGGAATCTAATTTTACCACATGCTTGCCCTGCCCTTTATAATGCTGGCACCACAGCTGGTTTTTGTGTTCGTCCGCCAAGTCCGCCTTGTTCAGCAAAACTAGCCTGGATTTATTCTTACCAAGCTCATCTATATCCGGATTGTGGCTGCTGTACGGAACCCTTGCGTCTACCAGTTCGATTA
>CASUON010000046.1 GCA_949457475.1 uncultured Lachnospiraceae bacterium | reverse complement strand
CATATTGCATGAGGGGGACGGCCAGGTATCCGTACAGACAATCTGCAGTTATAGATATTTTTGAAAATATTTTCCGGAATTTTAAACAAGAAGCAGTTCAGTGGAGTTTGAAAGCCATACAGGAGCGCGACGATATGTTCGTTCACGTGACCGCGGATATTTTAAATATTAAAATTCCTGTGAAAGTTAAGATCGAAGAGCTTGCGGAAGAAGGTTTAACGCCGGTTGTAAAAAACATACATTTTATTACAAATCAACGTCAAAATGTTACGATTAGATGTTTTCCGAATGAATATTATATTGTAGAGCAGTTTTTAAACATTATGGAAAAAATGGAACTTATGAACGACCTGTCTGGCTATATGGAAATTTATGAAATATTAAAACAGGAAATGGTATCGGGCCGAAAAGTGTGGGAGCTGATGAGCAGCGAATGCAGGAAACGGAATATTGCGATGGATGAACAGCGTTTTGAAATCTTGCTTTCTTATCGTACAAACAAATTTATGATTAAAAAGTGGAAAACCTATCTGCGGCATGAAAAACGCAAAAGCCCTACGTGGGAAGAAGTGCTTGACGTGTTCAATCAGTTTTTTTCCAATTTATGGAACAGTATGTGTCGCAATATTATTTATCTGGGGGACTGGATGCCGGAGCTTGGCCGGTTTATCGATTAGTGTCATACGAATATGGGTGAACAAGAAAACAACTATTTTTTAAAAGAAAATTATTTTTTAAAAGAAACGTATTTGGACCGACGGCTGGCATCATACGCGAAGACTTCCTATTACCCTTTCCATATGCCCGGTCATAAGCGGGCCGTCTTACCTTTTGAAAATCCGTACCAGATAGATATTACGGAAATCGAAGGATTTGACAACTTGCACCAGGCGCAGGGGATATTGCGGGAAGCGCAAGAACGGTTACGGGAGCTTTGCCGGAGCAAAAAATCTTATTATCTGGTAAATGGAAGCACATGTGGGATACTGAGCGCGATCGGGGCGCTTGTTAAGCCGGGCGACCATATTTTAATAGCGCGAAATTGCCATAAATCGGTATATAACGCGGCAAAATTATTCCATTTGCGTGTCGACTACCTTTATCCGCAGTTTATGGACTGCGGAATACAAGGGCCTATTGATATGAAACAGGTCGAATGGGAGATACGGCAGCATTCAGATATCAAGCTGGTAGTATTGACTTCCCCGACTTATGAGGGGATTGTTTCAGATATTGGGCAGATGGTGGAATTATCTGAAAAATATCAGTTTTATCTTATTGTAGATGAAGCACACGGCGCCCATTTTTCCATGCACCCGTATTTTCCGGAATCTGCAATCCAAAAACAGGCGGATGTTGTTATACAAAGTCTTCACAAGACATTACCCTGTTTTACCCAGACAGCAGCGCTGCATATCGCCAGCGGCCGCGTCGATTGCAGCCAAATCGAAGATATGCTCGGCATATTTCAGACAAGTTCTCCGTCGTACTTGTTGATGGCTGGCATCGAGCAATGCGTCCGGATGCTGGAGGAATCTGGCAGCTGTTTGTTTGAAAGGTATTGCGAAAATTTAGACCGTTTTTACAAGCAGTGCGGACAGTTAAAAAATTTACATGTGCTGGCCGCTCAGGATTATGAAAAATATGGAGTATTTGACGTCGACCGGTCAAAAATTGTAATTCGCACGCTACGTACGTCAATGGATGGATATACGCTTTACAAAAGGCTGCTCGACAACTATCAGATACAGCTGGAAATGTATTCTGCGCAGTATGTTCTTGCTATGACAAGCATTATGGACACGCAGGAGGGATTTGACCGCCTGATGGACGCATTGATGGAAATTGACGCGCAGGAGACGGCTGAGCTACAAAAAACTGAAGAAAAAGACAACGCCATGTTTTTGCAGCGGGCATATGCGCCGCGCCAAAAAGCAATGGAACTGTATGAAACCGCGTATTTGCAAAAGGATGGCCGTGTCGAAGAAATGGAACGCAAAGACTGCGCGGGGAAGGTCTGCGCGGAATTTATCTCGCTTTACCCGCCGGGAATACCTATGATCGTACCGGGCGAAATCATTTCGGATTCCTTTATCGAAATACTGGAAAAATGCGCAGGCATGGGGTTGCATGTGCAAGGGACAAAAGACTGGCAGTACCGGAACATACGGACGGCAGCAAATTGGAAAGGCGGTAATTGAGGATGGATATTAAAGTAAACCAGGCTGTGCCTGTTATGCAGACGGAGAGTACGTCCGCGGTAGAAAATACAGACGATGGCTTTAAATTCGCCCTAACAAGCGCGATTGAAGACGAGGACTTGCAGCAGCAGCTGGAACGGATGTTAAAGGATATCACGAAGCAGGGGGAATTGATCGCGCGCCATATGGATATCCGTGATATGAAAAAATATCGTGTTCAGATAAAAGAATTTCTTAATGAGATTGTTAACCGTTCCCATAAGTTTTCCAGGGAAAATTTTTTAGACCGCAGAGGAAGGCACCGCGTATACGGCATCGTCCGCCTTGTAGACACCAATCTGGATGAGCTTGCCCAGGAATTGTGCGAAGAAGAAAAAGACCATATTAAAATATTGAGTAAAATCGGCGAGATTGCGGGATTGCTGTTGGATATTTTTACCTGAACATAAAAGGACATTTCTATTATATACTTATAGATACCTTATACTTAAAATAAAGGGGATTTCTATTATATACTTATAGATACTTATACTTAAAATAAAGGGGAATTGCTATGGCTGGATTTAAAGATATTATAGGACATGAACAGATTATAGGGCATTTGCAAAATGCAATTGCATCGGATAAAGTTTCCCACGCTTATATACTAAACGGGCCGGACCAGTCAGGAAAACTGATGTTGGCGGAAGCATTTGCTACGGCGCTGCAATGTGAAAAAAAAGGGGCCGAAGGATGTATGGAATGCCATTCCTGCAAGCAGGCGCTAAGCCATAACCAGCCAGATATTATTTATGTACGCCATGAGAAGCCGAATACAATCGCGGTAGACGACATACGCGAGCAGATCAACCAGGATATTGTCGTTAAGCCGTACAGCAGCCCTTATAAAATTTATATTGTGGATGAAGCGGAAAAGATGAACCCATCCGCGCAAAACGCGCTGTTAAAAACAATTGAGGAGCCGCCGTTGTATGCGGTTATTTTGCTGCTGACGACAAAGGCGGATTCCTTTTTGCCGACTGTCCTTTCCAGGTGCATCCGTTTGAATATAAAGCCTGTCCCGGATGAAAAGATCAGAGATTTTTTAATGAAAAATTACCAAATTCCGGACTATCAAGCGGAAATTAGCGTCGCTTTTGCACAAGGGAATGTAGGAAAAGCGATTCAACTTGCGGCTTCAGATAATTTTAAAGAGTTGAAAGATTCCGCTGTACAGCTTATGAAGCGGGTAAAAGATATTGAAATATACGAAATGGGGGAAGCGGTAAAACAAATCAGCAACTTTAAATTATCTATTAATGATTATTTCGATATTATGATGATATGGTATCGCGATGTATTAATGTATAAAGCTACGATCGATATTAACAGTTTGATATTTAAGGAACAGGTATATGAAATAAAAAAACAGGCGAGCAACAGTTCGTACCACGGAATTCAAAAAATATTAGAAGCGCTGGAAAAAGCCAAAATCCGGTTGAACGCAAATGTAAATTTTGATTTAGTCATTGAACTGTTGTTGCTTACCATTAAGGAGAATTCATAAAATGGCCAAAATCATAGGAGTTAGATTCCGCAATGCCGGAAAAATATATTATTTTGATCCCCAGGACAAAGAGATTGAAACAGGGATGCATGTCATTGTGGAGACGGCACGCGGGGTAGAATACGGTACGGTCGTATTTTCACCAAGGGAAATGGATGATGAGAAAATACCGCAGACATTAAAACCGATTATACGGATTGCAACGGATGCCGATGAAGAACAGCAGTATAAGAACAAGGAAAAGCAGGAACACGCATATAAAATATGCCTGGAAAAAATTGCGAAGCATGGGCTTGAGATGAAGCTGGTACAGGCTGAATACACATTCGATAACAATAAGCTGCTGTTTTACTTTACGGCGGACGGCAGGATTGATTTTCGGGAGCTGGTAAAAGACCTGGCTTCCGTATTCCGGACAAGGATCGAATTACGCCAGATTGGCGTGCGGGATGAAACCAAAATCCTCGGCGGGATCGGAATTTGCGGCAGAGAATTGTGCTGCGCTTCTTATTTATCTGAATTTGTGCCGGTTTCCATCAAAATGGCAAAAGAGCAAAATTTATCTTTAAATCCTACAAAGATATCAGGAGTCTGCGGAAGATTAATGTGCTGCTTAAAAAATGAGCAGGAGACGTATGAATATTTAAACAGCAGGCTTCCAGAAGTCAACGAATACGTAACCACAAACGATGGCCTCAAAGGCGAAGTGCAAAGCGTTAGCGTGCTGCGCCAGCTTGTCAAAGTAAAAGTGGATGTAGATGGGGCGAAAGAACTACGGGAATATAAAGTGAACGACTTGAAGTTTAAGCAAAAGAAGCGGAAAGTCAGGGTATCAGCGGAAGAAATCAAGAAACTGGCTGTACTGGAAGATAAGGAAGGAAAATCGAAATTAGATGACAGTAAATAATTTATATCCAGGCGAGCGATTTGACCAGCTGCAGCGTAATGGATATGTTATTATCCAAAACCCAAAGCGTTTTTGTTTTGGTATGGACGCGGTTCTGTTATCTGGATTTGTACAGGTAAAGCCGGGGGAGCGGGTATTAGACCTTGGAACCGGAACTGGGATTATCCCAATTCTGCTGGAAGCCAAGACTGCAGGAAGGCACTTTACCGGCTTAGAAATCCAGCCGGAAAGCGCAGATATGGCAAGAAGAAGCGTGGCATGCAATCACCTGGAATCAAAAATCGATATTATTGTCGGAGACATTAAAGATGCTTCAATACGTTTTGGGGCATCTTCTTTTGATGTAGTCACGACAAACCCTCCGTATATGATCGGGCATCATGGGCTTACCAATGAACAGGACGCAAAAACGATCGCGCGGCATGAAGTGCTGTGCACTTTGGAAGACATTATACGGGAAAGCGCGAAGCTGCTTCCACATAAAGGCCGGTTTTATATGGTGCACAGGCCGTTTCGGCTATCGGAAATTATGTGCGTAATGACAAAATATGGGATAGAACCAAAACGTATGAAGCTGGTTTATCCTTATGTAAACCGCGAGCCGAATATGGTGTTGATCGAAGGGTTGCGTGGTGGAAAACCACGCCTGAAAGTGGAAGAGCCGTTGATTGTCTACCAGGAGGAAGGAAAATATACGGATGAGATTATTGAGATCTATGGATATTAAGAAAAAAGAAAGAACAAATTGGAAGAAAAATTGATAAAGTTTAGAAATAGGGTCGACTAAAAGATCAGAGGATAAAAATAGGGGAGGAAAACATATGGAAGGTAAACATACGGAAGGTAAATTATATCTGTGTGCGACGCCAATTGGCAACTTGGAAGATATTACGTTGCGGGTTTTACGTACGTTAAAAGAGGTGGATTTCATTGCGGCAGAAGATACGAGAAATTCCATAAAGCTGCTGAACCATTTTCATATTCAAACGCCCATGACCAGCTACCATGAGCATAATAAGATTGAAAAAGCGTATCAGATTGCCGAAAAAATCCGTAGCGGAAAGAATGTCGCGCTAGTTACAGATGCGGGCACGCCTGGGATATCCGACCCTGGGGAAGATTTGGTTAGAATCTGTCTGGAAGAAGGGATTACAGTTACTTCGCTTCCAGGCGCCGCAGCCTGTATCACGGCGCTGACGCTATCCGGGCTTCCTACTAGAAGGTTTACTTTTGAAGCTTTTTTGCCGCGAGATAAGAAAAGCCGCGGTATAATAATGGAAGAATTAAAAAATGAGACGAGAACGATTGTCTTATATGAAGCGCCGCATCATCTGGCGGATACGTTGCTACAATTATTCCAGACGCTGGGAGACCGGCGCATTGCGATATGCCGTGAATTGACAAAGGCATATGAGGAGACGAGGCTGTCTACGCTTGGGGAAGCAATCGCTTATTATGAACACCATAGCCCACGGGGTGAATATGTGTTAGTGATCCAGGGGAAACCATATGAAGAATTACAGGCAGAGCAGCAGCAGAAATGGTCGGCTATGACATTGGAAGAGCATATGAAGTATTACGAAGAAAAAGGCATATTATATAAGGAAGCAATGCGTATGGTTGCAAAAGACAGGGGCGTGTCAAAGCGCGAAATCTATCAGGAGCTTATGGTGAAAAGCTGAAAGCATAAGCCCCTGATCGTTCGGCCAGAGCCATTATGGTGTATTATTTTGCCGCTTTATAATACTTTGGAAGGTATTTTTCTAATATATAAAATGGAGCGGAACCCATATCCAGTATTGCTGTGTGGAATAGCAGCTCTGAATAATCATTTCCATAATATCTTTTAGCCTGTTCTTTTAATTCCAAAAATTCTAAATATCCGATATAGTATTTTAAATAATTTGCCGGATTTTCAATAATGGATTGATAAATATTTGAAATGACTTCCGTATCGGTAATTCCATAAGCACTTAAAAAATCTACAGTATCCGCGAGCGTCCATCCATCATAATGGACGCCCATATCAATGGAAGCATAAAGCCCTAAAGTAGCGTCCTGATTTAACATCAGCATTCTTGCGGTGTTCGGTTCTAAGCCCGCGTAACTGTAAGAAAGCATTTCCACATAAGTTGCCCATCCTTCGGTATAACCGCCGTGATATAAAACGTAGCGGATGGGGGCAAGCTTTGCGGAATAGGAATATACGTTCTGGTATAAGTGGCCCGGATAGCCTTCATGCGCAAGCGTAGTAAAGAGCTCGATATCGTTGTAGTGGTTGTTTGGATTAATATATATGCAGTTTTCCGTAAACTGGTCCATCGGGGCTGTTAAATAAAAAGCAGGGGCCAGGAATTTTTCCAACTTTTTATTTACGGTTTTTATTGTATAGTTGACGGAAGGCGCTGTAGGAAAAACATCAGTAATTTTTTCTTTTAAGTGTTCTAAAATATCTTCCGGTGATGTATACGGAAGCAAGTTATAAGAAATTGCAGCTTTTAATTCATTTTGATTCCGCGATATATCATTAGAAGCGGATAAATTATGCTTTGTTTCTACAGAAGCAAGCAAAGCCAGTTCGGATAGATTTTTTTTGCGGCGTGCTTCTACCATATTTTGTAGTTTTGGAATGGAACGCTTCGAGCCGGTAGAAGATTTTACAAGCGACTGGTAATATGTTTGCCCGCCGTCAAAATAGCATAGTCCTTGTGGATTCTTTCCACTTTTTTTCAACGCTTTTATTACCGCGATTAAATGGTGGTATGCCGGATATACATGTTCTTGCAATGCCTGTTGATTTCGTTCAATATATTGAGTCTTCTCTGTCGGAGAAAGAAAGTCTGTCTTTTCAAGACGTTCGTTGAATGTTGTTTCCCAAAAGGATTGTTCTGAATCAGTGGGCAGAAACGCGCGGCATTGTTTGAGCAAATTATCCGCTGCTTTTTCGTTCATAAACAGCCCTTGTTTTGATTTTTGTTTTTCAAAATTACAGACTTGTTGAAAGTAAGCGTCATATTGCGTCAGCAGATGGAGGTAATTTTCAATATCATCTTTGTTATAGAACGTATATTCTGCAAGCAGAATGGGGTACTCGGACTGTACGCCGTTGCTTGAACTCAGTAGTTCATGATAAAAATAATAGGGCGCCTGTTCCAGGCTGCGGTTAATGGAATCCTCCAATACGTCGTATGTAAGCCGGGAAGATACAGACATCGCGGATGTATCATACCTTTGAAGCTCTGTTTTTAAATTTTCCAGGGAAGCGAGCTGCAAAGTTTCATTTTCCGTGGACACTTCACCTAACGTTATAGGGTATTGTAAAATTTCCGCGGAAGCTGGGTCTGCAAGCGTATAATGCAAATTTAGTGTATTGGACGTAACTTCATTTTGGAACAAGGCCTGTAGAAAAGTATGAAACGCGGATTCATCGGTAATGGCTGCATCTTTTGCAATTTGTTTTTCTTTTTGGGTACTTATATAGGAAGGTATTTTTGTCTTTCCAGGATGGCTGCGTGGGATAAAACAGACGCCCAGTGCAATGAAAATGCTAACCAGTATAAATAATTGTGCAATGCGGTATTTACGGCCGCCTCTTTTTTGATTCATAATCCCTCAATTTTAATACATAAAATCTTGTTTCAATATATGTTGCCGATAAGGAAATATGTGCAAAACAGGATAGAAATGTGGAAGATGCGTGGTTTTTTTGTCCTATGTGAAGTGGCAAGGGAATATGTGCAAAACAGTTTAGAAATGTGGAAGATGCGTGGTTTTTTTGACTTACGCGTGGATAACAAAACGGATTTTTCATATATTGTATAAAACGCTTTTAGGTATGTGTTATGAATTATGTATGGGGTTTTATGATGGTTGCCGGAATTATGTACGCTGCTTTAACCGGTAACTTGCCTGAAATTACGCAGGCGGCAATTGATTCTTCAAAAGAAGCTGTCACTCTTTGTATTACAATGACTGGCGTTATGTCTCTGTGGATGGGATTGATGCGCATTGCGGAAACGTGCGGGATTGTAAAGCGGTCGGTAAAAATATTAAAGCCGTTTTTGCGGTTTTTGTTTCCCGATATTCCAAAGGGGCATCCAGCGTACCAGTATATTGCAGAAAATTGCATCGCCAATATATTTGGGCTGGGGTGGGCGGCTACGCCAGCGGGAATCAGGGCGGTAGAGGAGTTGGAGAAACTGGAAGATGAGCGCAGAGAAGGAAAAATAGAGAGTGGTTTTAATGTAAGACGGAGAGTGAAGGGTAAAAAGAGTAAGGTTTGGATAGCGCCAAAAGGGACGGCGAGTAATGAGATGTGTACGTTTTTGATTTTGAATATTTCCTCGCTGCAGCTGATTCCGGTGAATATGATTGCCTACCGGAGCCAGTATGGGAGTGTAAATCCGGCGGCGATTGTGGGGCCAGCAATTGTGGCGACGATGGCTAGTACGTTAGTGGCACTTATATTTTGTAAACTTATGAATAAAACAGAATGATTTAAAATTGAAAAAGACAGAGAAAGTATTCATAATAGGACTATATGCATTATGAGATATTAAGGAAAGGAAGATAAAATAAGATGAAAGATTTTTCACATTGGAAAGAATATGAGGGGGCATCAGAAGGAAGTGGGCGTAGTGAGAAATTATGGTTAATCAATCCGGATACAGATCAAACAGGATTATTTAAATATAAAAAGGATATAGAAACAACAGATCATGTATCAGAATGTATTGCAAGTGACATTGCAGGACTAATTGGAATTCCATGTGCAAAATTTGAGATAGGCATGTTTAAAGGAAGAGAAGGATCGATAAGTTATAATATTGTTGAGCATAAAAGTATAACATTAATAGAAGGGATTTATGGTATAAGCCTGGTATATCAAAATTATGACTCTGAAAAACTTATGGATATTAAGACTGGTGAAAAATATTCACTGGAAATGATAAAAAATGTATTAAATGAATTTGAACTTTTTGAAGAATTTTTACCAGTTTTAGTTTTTGATTTTTTAATAGGAAATACCGACAGGCATCAAAGTAACTGGGCTTTTCTTATGGAAGATAAAACTATAACATTAAGTCCGCTATATGATAATAGTTCATCACTTTGTGCATATGTACCTGAATCCAGAATTGATCAATATCTAGGAAAAGATCAGATGCTATGGAAATCATTAGTAGATACGAAGTCAAAATCATTGATTAGAATTACTGTTATTGATCAGAAGCTGCCGACCCATGTGGAGGTATTGCATTTTCTTAAGAAAAAGTATTACAATCAGACAAAGGGTACAGTATACAACATAGAAAAATTTGTGACAGAGGAGAATATTTGTGATATACTTAATAAATATGATGAGGTTTTATCAGAGAAAAGAAAAAAACTTATAAAAAAGTATCTTTTGTCTAAAATACGCATTATGGATAATATTTATGAAGGAAAGGAGTAGAGAAATGTCACAAAGAGACGGGAGAGATTATATATATTTAATCTGGAAATCTGAGCAATCCAGAAAACAATATGTAGTTGGGCAGCTGATAAAGAACGGACAGTTTGAATTTCAATATGCCAAAGATGTTAAGGATGCGATAAATGACGGCTTTACACCTTTGCTGTGTTTTCCAGATATAAATAAAGTATATACAGATACAAAACTGTTTTCTGTTTTTGCGAGTCGTTTACCAGATAGAAAAAGAAAAGATATTCAAAATATTTTGAAGAAATATGGTTTAGAAGAATTTGATGAATATATGCTGCTAAAAAGGAGCGGTGCAAGACTGCCAATTGACAGTCTTGAGTTCATAGATCCGATATTTAATATGGATGAGAGTGGAATTAGAATTTTTTTTATAGCAGGTGTCAGGCATTATCTTAACTGTAATGGTGATAATTGTGAGAATTCGATTATGGTTACAAGAGGTGATGAAATTGTTTTAAAGAGGGAGCTGAATAATCCATATGACCAATATGCTGTTCAGATGCTAGATATATCAGGGCACGTTCTTGGCTATGTTCCAAGATATTACAGTAAAGGGATATCTAGAATGTTGAAGGATAATAAAAGAATTGCATGCCATGTTTACAATGTTGATAAGACTAAGAATTGTAATGAATGTTTGAAGGCCATTATTAAATTTGAGTGTTAAATATATGCTTACAGTAGTTTAAGGACAGAGGGTTTCAAGCTCTCTGTTTTTTCTATCAATATGTACAAATTGATAGAAAAAACGTATGGAAAGAAAAAATAAAAGTATTTTTATAATTTTTGTGTCACTAACTTGACACAAGGGGGAATACGGGCGATTGAGGAGTTGGAGAAGCTAGAGGAGGAACGGAGAGAGGGGAAGGCCGAGTCTGTTTGTCTTGAAAAACAAAGTTTTATGCAGTTTAGGTATTTTTGATTATTTAATATAGGTATTAGATTTTTGCAAAAACCCATTCTATAATAAATATAATTCAACAGGAATTTTTTGTGAATAGCGAAACAGATTATGCTTTGTCTGTGTCTGGAGCGAAAGGAGGATATCAAACAGGCAAAAAAATAAATAAGTAAATATTTTGCAGACGTCAGCATAAACAAAAGACAAACATTAGATCGTTCAAGGGGACCCTGACTGCTAACGGTATTACAGATAAGAAGATTTGTAACTGGCTGAATAAAAATAAGATCACATTGCAATAAGGTGTATACAGATTATTGGAGGAAGTCATAAATGTATCAAAAAATAAAAAAGAAAATACTGATGTTTTTAACGGCATGCCTGCTATTATCAGCTCTGCCATTCGGTAATTTTTATTCTATGCGTCTGTCAGCAAAAACAGGACTTTCTGTGCAGATGCAGATTGGGAAAACAAAAGTAACAAAGAAAACATTTCAAATGAAAACGGGCGTTTCCAGGCAGTTAAAGGTGAAGGCTCTTGAAAATAAAAAATCTGTCAAAATAAGAGATGTCCACTACCGCAGCAGTAATAAAAAAATAGTTTCTGTTACTAAAAATGGCGTTATCCATGCAAGAACATCCGGAAAGGCAAAAATCACGGTAGCAGTAAAAACAAACCGGGGAAATGGGACGTCATGGCTGAAAGTAAAAGTAAATCCAGCACAGTCAGATCAGGAATCAGGCGAAACGCCGCAACAGCCAGACGAGACGCCGCAACAGCCAGGCGAAACGCCGCAGCCTGAGCCTGCACCGGAACCGTCTTTGCCGGATGAATCTAGTGAGAAAATACTGATTGCATATTTTACGCGTAGCGGTAATGCAGAAAAGATCGCTGATATGATAGCAGACAAAACCGGGGGAACAAAATTTCGGATTGAGACAGAAACCGCATACCCGCAGGATTACAACGCAGTGCTTGAACAGGCTTCCGAGGAAAGAGAGCAGAATGCGAGGCCGCTTTTAAAGACACGTGTGGAAAATATGTCTGATTATGGAACGGTATTTTTAGGATATCCAATCTGGTTTGGTGATACCCCGATGGCGATTCATTCTTTTTTGGAAAGCTATGATTTTACCGGAAAGAAAGTTATTCCATTTTGTACGTCAGGCAGCAGTTCACCGCAGACAAGTTATGCAAGTGTAAGGGCATCCGCAGCTGGCGCTGAAGTACTGGAAGGTTTTTGGATACAGGGAACATCTGCGGGGAATGCGCAGGGTGCCGTAAGCGAGTGGATTGACAGGCTTGGAATTACTGGTAGGAATCCGTCGCAAAGCATATCAGGCAATGAGGAAGGAAAATTGAAAATTACAGCAGGGGATACTGTTTTTTATGCAGAGCTGGAAGATAATTCTTCTGCGCAGGCTTTTAAGGAAATGCTTTTGGAAGGGCCGCTTACAATTCGCATGAGTGATTATGGTGATATGGAAAAAGTCGGATCGTTGGGAAAAAATCTGCCGACAAATGATGAAAATATTACGACCGGCCCTGGAGATCTGATTCTTTATCAGGGAAATTCACTGGTCATTTACTATGATACGAATACATGGAATTTTACCAGGCTTGGGAAAATTGAGGGTGTTACAAGACGAGAGCTTCTTACAGCTTTTGGGGACAGTGATGTAATGGTTACATTGTCACTTTCGTAAGTAAATCAGATCGGGAAAGAAATGGATAAAGATATGAATATGCATGTTACGTTTGAAGAAGTGGTGAAAGAAACAGGGCGGGAGATGGCAGCAGAATAAAGAGCGGCGGAGGAAGAGTGTGCAGGAAGTTTTATGCAGGGAGTTTGTATATCTTTGGTATTATTTTATTATCCAGTTCAGGCAGATTTTCAGATACTGGATATTAGGCATGGCAGTTGGCTCAGCAGTTTCTGTATTTGCAAAAAAGAAAATTCATGGCATATTTCAAAGCCTCTCCAGCAGAAAAATCGGGTTATTGGGAATTGCGGCAGGCAGTGCGCTTGGGATTGCTTCGCCGTTATGCATGTATGGAACCATCCCGGTTGCAGCGTCGTTTTCAAAAAGCGGCATAAAGGACAGCTGGCTGGCTTCTTTTATGATGAGTTCTATCCTGCTAAACCCGCAGCTGATTCTTTATAGTGCGGCCCTTGGAAAGACAGCACTGGCTGTAAGGATTGTTTCCTGTTTTTTGTGTGGAATTGCAGCAGGGGCGCTCGTTCATCTTTTTTACAAAGACAGCTCCTTTTTTAATTTTAACGGGTTCTATGTGCAGGCAGACCGGGATACAGACCCAAGCTTGTTGTTACGTTTTTTAAAAAATTTTGGCAGGAACATCCGAGCTACGGGAGTATATTTTCTCGTGGGTATCCTGCTGTCAGCTGTCTTCCAGAGGTATGTGCCTCCTGATTTTGTAGGGGAGCTGTTTGGCGGCAACGGGCGGTTTGGAATATTTATGGCGGCAACGATAGGGGTTCCGCTTTATGCCTGCGGCGGCGGTACGATACCTTTGCTTCAGACGTGGCTGTATGAAGGCATGAGCATGGGGAGTGCGGCAGCATTTATGCTTACCGGCCCTGCAACAAAGATTACAAACCTGGGTGCGGTAAAGATTGTGCTTGGTATAAAGAAATTTCTGTTGTATCTGGCCTTTGTTATGATTTATGCATATCTGTCAGGTTTTATTGTTGATGTATTAGAGCGTGTTTGAAAAATCATTCCCGCCATCAGCGCGCCTCCATTTCGCGAAGGATTTATCCAAAACACGCTCTAGCGCTCCATCCGGGCAGAAATTAAAGTAAGGAGCTGTCTGGTTCATACCAATGCCAGGCAAAATTATCCATGTGTCATATTACAATTGAAGAAAAAAGTAACAAAATCATGGTTTTAGGAGGCATTTATGGAGAGAAAGAAACGAATAAACTTTCGGGTATTACTGATGTGTATGATGTGTCTGGCTGTTTTAACGGCAGGTGTGCTGTATGTACAGGCGGCAGGAAATCGGACGGTAAAATCTATAAGTATTATGATAGGAAAGAAGGATGTGACAAAAAGCACGTACCGGATGAAAACAGGAAAAACAAAAAATTGTAAAGTAATGATTAAGCCATCGAACGCAAAAGATAAAATCAGCTATCAGTCAAACCATCCAGCTGTTGTATCTATAAATAACAATGGGAAACTTACTGCAAATCGTAAAGGAAACGCAAAGGTTACTGTTACAGTAAACCGCAGAGGGAAAAAGAAGAGCACATGGATGAGAATTAAAGTAACAGGTAACAGTTTGGGCCAGCAGGGGAACACGACTCCGGGTGGAGGTGAAAAACCGTCGGATGACCAAAACAGTGAAACGGAAGGAACGCCTGCTGTCTATATGACTAGAAATATAGACAGCGCAGGTCTCATGAAAGTCTATCAGTCGCTCCAGTGGACACCGTCAGGCAGGGTTGCCGTAAAACTGAGCACAGGGGAGCCGCCTGCAAGCAATTATCTTGATCCGGAACTAATCCGGGAGCTTGTGCAGTCTGTGGATGGGACGATTGTAGAATGCAATACCGCATATGGCGGTTCAAGGGCTTCTACGGCAATGCATATGCAGGTAGCAAAAGACCATGGATTTACAGAAATTGCAGATGTGGATATCCAGGACGCGGACGGTTCTATGGAAATACCAGTGAAAAACGGATTAAGGCTGTCAGTAAATTATGTTGGAAAGGATTTTGAACACTATGACTCTTATTTGGTACTGTCACATTTTAAGGGGCATTCTATGGCAGGGTTCGGCGGGGCAGTGAAAAATATTTCCATCGGCCTTGCATCCAGTGAAGGAAAGTGCTGGATTCATTCCGGCGGGACAAGCAGGACGAATGCATGGGGCGGAAAGCAGAATGATTTCCTGGAATCTATGGCGGAAGCCGGAAAAGCAGTATCTGATTATCTTGGAAACGGTAAGAGGATTATGTATATCAATGTTATGAACCGCCTCTCGGTGGACTGTGACTGTGACGGGCACCCGGCAAAGCCTGACATGCATGATATCGGAATACTGGCGTCCGCGGATCCGGTTGCGCTTGACCAGGCATGTGTGGATTTGATATATGAACAGAAAAACGGGGACGGCGCCTCCCTTGTAAACCGGATCGAAAGCAGAAACGGGCTGCTTACACTGGAACATGCAGAGGAAATAGGGCTTGGAAACAGGGTGTATACGCTTGTGGATATTGACAGGTAAAGATAAGCATTGATATATTGAATTTTTTTAGATTTGAGATATATGGTGAAGGAAATCAAATGATTTAAAAACAGAATGATTAGTATAAGAAATGTTGATTTCGCATTTTTTGTCTGTTATACTGAGCACAATGTGAAAGGAAAGGCGGATGAGCATGGAACTTCGTGTACTCAGATATTTCCTTGCAGTTGCAAGGGAAGAAAATATAACAAAGGCAGCAGGGCTTCTCCATATTTCACAGCCGTCCCTCTCAAGGCAGCTTATGCAGATGGAAGAAACGCTTGGCGTAAAGCTGTTTAAAAGAAGCAGACAGCGGGTAATCCTGACAGACGAGGGGCGGCTTTTACGCCGCAGGGCACAGGAAATTGTTGCCCTAGCAGATAAAGCGGAAAGAGAACTGGCACAGGGCGAAGACGGTGTTTGCGGTGAAATTTCGATTGGATGCGGGGAAACAAAAAATATGGCTTATCTGTCGCAGATGATGGTTTCTTTCCGGCAGAAATATC
>CASUON010000045.1 GCA_949457475.1 uncultured Lachnospiraceae bacterium | reverse complement strand
ACGAAATTCTTTGTACGTTTTTTGTGTTTATAAAAAAGTTGTAAAGTGGTGTAATACATAATTCAAAGACCCTAAAGATTTTAAATATTTTGAAAAATCACAGCTAATCAATACAATGAAATAAAATACAAAATCATACAAAATAAAATTATCGGAAACCAATTTAAACATAAGAGAACTTGCATAAACTACCATATACGATAAAACAAAACGAAAAAACATAAAGTGTTTTAATAAAAGTTTCTGTATCGAATTCAAAAATATGATTTCACTTCTGGTTACAATTTTCAAGCCAGTACAAGTTGAATAAATCGCAAAAAATGATACCGCAATGGATGTTATATAATACATGCATTCCAAAATATCCATTTTATTCCCTACCTTAAATTAAATAATTCAAATAGTTAGAAAAGTTCTTCTTAATACTATTTCTTAAATATAAATACATGCTCATTACTAAAGAATATAACATGATCCTGTTATAAATACAAGCATTCATTTACTAATGTCTTTGGTTACAATTACTGGACAACAGAATACCCCCTGACCTTATTAATTCCAACGTACCTCTCAAACACGTTCCTCCTCCGAAAGACGGTCGAGTAGATCAGTTCCTTACCTTCGTTAGTTGTCACTCTTTTTACGGCAATCGCTTTTGCCGCAAAAGAGTGTGTTAGCGTCCACCGCAAAGGCTGCACTTTGCCATTCCTGCCTTCTTTCCTAGCCTTTACAATACGTTCTTAAAACATTTTAACCGGTGCTCCACATTTCTTCCAGCCAATGGATTTCCATGCAAAACCATGGCCAGCAGCCGCACACGTTATTTGACTAACGTCCTCTTGAACCTGTATCCACTCCATTACAGAATTGCATTCGCTTTTTCTACAATCTCATACCTGCGCCACTCTCGGTTTTTCCTTACGGAAAAACGTTATACATACTACCCAAGCCTTGCCCCCTAACCGCATTGATGCCCGCAGCTTCGCTTTTGCCCCAAGGGTTTCGCTTTTCCACTTGTGTGGAGGGCTACTTTGTCATGCCAGCTTTCCAATACCGTCATCACTTCTGATGCAGTTGGCACTAGGCTACAGCTAACGGAATAGCGGGTTTATTCACGAAAAAAGCGGATACCCCATTGTCTAAGGTATCCGCTTTTTTCATAGCCTACATTTGGTCATACTTTTAAATTCTCTATACACTCTTTCATGAGGCCAATATATCTGATAATTTTTTCTATAGGCTCCCCATCTGCTTTCATGTTTCAGTCAATTTCGCACTTCTTTCATCCCTTACTTTCTTCATGCTGCTGTTGTAATCAATCTGTGCCATCTCACGCATATTATATAACCGGAGCACTCCCTTATCCAAACCGCTTGCGAACTCCCTGTTCCAGTAAAACAGGCTACACCTGTATTTTTCTTATGTTCTAATTACTGCCTGTTTGAGTGGTTAAGATTTCTGTGAGGCCTCAATACCTTTCAATAATGTCCGCAATACGCTTAGAAGCCCTCCCATCTCCATAAGGGTTCGCCGCATGGGCCATCTTCTCATATTCTTCCTCGTTGTCAAGCAATTGTTTGAATTCGTCATAAATCGTTTCTTCATCTGTCCCGACCAGTTTCAAAGTTCCGGCCTCAATACCTTCTGGACGTTCGGTAGTATCTCTCATTACAAGGACAGGTTTTGCAAGGCTCGGCGCTTCTTCTTGAATACCGCCAGAGTCCGTAAGAATTAAGTAGCTGGCTTTCATAAAGTTATGAAAATCAAGCACATCCAGAGGCTCAATTAAGTGGATGCGGTCATCTGCTCCAAAGACAGCATGCGCGGTATCCCGCACTGCAGGATTCATATGGATTGGATATATTGCCTTAACATCATCATGCTCCTTAAGGACACGTCTAATTGCTTTAAACATATGCTCCATAGGAGCCCCTAAATTTTCCCTCCTATGCGCAGTAATCAGAATAAGCCTGGTTCCTTTGCACCATTCTAACTCCGGATGGGAATAATCATGTTTTACGGTAGTCTGTAGTGCATCAATTGCTGTATTTCCAGTAATAAAAATGCACCCTTTCTGTTTCCCCTCCTGAATCAGGTTATCTGCAGCTTTCTTCGTCGGGGCAAAATGAAAAGAAGCAATCGCCCCGACTGCTTCTCTGTTGAATTCCTCCGGATATGGGGAATGAAGATTGTAAGTCCTTAGCCCTGCTTCTACATGGCCGACCGGAATTTTCAAATAAAAAGCAGCAAGGGCTGCGGAAAAAGTCGTGGAAGTATCGCCATGGACAAGCACCAAATCCGGCCGCGCTGCCTCAAGTACACTTTTCATCCCTGTAAGGACAGCACATGTAATATCAAATAATGTCTGGCCTCCCTTCATAATGCTCAAATCGTAATCCGGTACAACTCCAAACGTCTGCAGAACCTGGTCGAGCATCGAGCGATGTTGGCCCGTAACACAAACAAGGGTTTGTATTGACGGACGTTTCTTCAGTTCCAGAACAAGCGGGCACATTTTAATTGCTTCCGGCCTGGTACCAAAAACAAGCATGACCTTTTTCAAAAAACTTTCACCTCTTCCTATAAAATATTTGCATTTGTAATTTATACTTGCAATCGCTTAAATTTGCCACCTTACCCAACTCATGAACTGGGATTGCTGAGAGAATAGTGGAAACTTTATTGCCCATGAGTATACCTAAAACCGGATTTCCCATCTTTATTTTTTGAAAACCGGACAATTGCTTTTTTCATAAGAGTATATAATGTTATTTCATTATTCAAGTCAAAAAATGCTTTCTTTTCATAATCCCCAACCGCGTCTTTTGCATATAGGCAATCCGCTGCAAAAATAGTGGAATGAAACGCTTGTGCCTCCAATAGCGGCAGGCCAACTGTTTCAAGACAAGAGGGAAATACCAAAATACAGCTGCGGTACATCTTCTCCATCTCCTCACGATTTAGCTGTCCAAGCAGTTCGATTGGCAAATTCTCTGATTTAATAGATGCATATAATTTCTTTGATAATGCATTTTCATCTTTCGCTATCGTTAAATACACCTTATATTTTTCAATTCCATCCGCCTTAAGCCGCTTACACGCATCAATGATAAGCCCATGGTTTTTATATGATACCGCATGCGCCGGATAAAAAAAAGAACATAGGTCCGTTTCTATCCTCCGCACATTCTTTGGGGCAACAGGCCTTATTTTATCTACAGCGATTTTTCTTGCATCTATTTTGCATGCATCTGCTATTTTCCATTTCATCCACTCTGTCTGTACAATAACGGCACCAGCTTTTTTAATCGATGCATACATCATCCTTCCAATGACATTTTGATAAATAAATAGCATCGGCTCTTCCCAGGGCTTGAACTTTTGCTCTGTAAAAGGGATCGCATTATGGACATAGATTGCCTGCTTCTGCCTAACCCTTGGAATAGCGATATTTTGCAGCGACAAAATATGGTCTGGCCTGCATTTATTTATAAGTCGGGGCATATAAATAAAATCGCAATACAGCCTGTGAAACCATGACTTTTTTACCCATGGAAGCTTTATGACCTTTAAATGATCCATACCTTCCAATTCTGCCACACTCACCACAAAATAATACTTATACTTATGTTCATGGGCATATTTCTCATAAAACTGTTTTAACACTGTTAACGCACCGCCTGATTCCGCAGCGCAGTCATAGACTAGGACTTTTTTCAAAAGGGCCTCCACTTACTCGCTTATAATCAGCTTAAACTTACCATTTTTCGCCTTTTCCAGGATTTCCGGGTAGGTTATTTTGTACTTCATGCCGTTACCTACCACAGCTTTCAAACGTTCCATTAATACCTTATCATCGCTTTCATGATATCCTTCTAAACGTATTACCCGAACTTCCAACTCATCCTTTTTCCTCTGGACAACTTGCGCTTCTGCCATATGGCCTACCTTTGCAAAAATCTCCTCGTCAAATTCCACTGCAGTAATTTTGCTGCCATCCGGCCGTATAATATATTCCGAATCTCTGCCATGTAATGATTTTACAATCCGAAATCCGCCGTCCTGCCTACCACTCAATTCCCCATAATCACCTGTGTCATAGCGGATCAATGGCATCCTGTAATAATGGAAATTTGTACCGATTATTTTGTGATCCGTTCCGTTTTCTACAAATTCAACGTATGACCAGTCTTCATCCACCCGTAACGTTCCGTCTGGGTTTTGCGAAATATTTGCCGCGCCTTCGGTTTGGCCATAGTGCTGGTAGACATGGTTTCCAAATGCTTTCTCCAAAAGCTTCCTTTGCGTATCGTACAGGTTTTCTGCCCCAATGGTCACAAAATCCATCGGAATCCTTATCCCTGCTTCTGTGAGCTGGTATGCCAAATCCGCCAGTTTGGAAGTATACCCATGAATCCATTTGACTTTCATCAAACCTTCCGCATAAGACCGGACAGTTCCCGCATTCAAGTGATATGGGCTAAAAAATAGCCTGTGTTCAGCATAGTCAAACCTCCAGTATGGCGGCTCTGCCTGCCCGATTGGCACAACAAGCTTGCTCCCAAACTCCCCGCACCAGTCAGTTCTTCGAATGCCTAGATTCTCCCGGTACCTCCACCATATGGCCCACTGTTGCGCCTGTTCATTTAAGGTCGTATAGTAATCTAGGGCTTTTCCTGTTGTGCCCCCGGTTAGATGGATAAAGGTTTTTGAAGGCAGTTTTGATGTGGATATAAATTCTTTCGCACGCTGTTTCAACTCATCTTTTGTGATAATAGGAAGTGCCGATAATTGCTCTGCATGGAGGAAAGTATAAGGGTTAAAACCGCAATCGTCAAACTCTTTCTTGTAATAAGGCACTGTTTCATACGAATGGATCAGAAGTTTTTTCAAGCATTTATCCTGATATTCCCGGATACGTTCATAACTTGCCTTGCCTGATTTTTTATATTGTTCTAGCTTTTTCTCAAAATACGGGTTGTAACGTTTCCTGATAATATTCGCCCCCTGCACGGTACATGCCAAATTTTGGCCCCATACAGGCATATAATTATAGATTGACATTTTATCCATTATGCTAATCTCCTTATACTTCCCTTATCTCCAATGATGCACGCTATATTTTGTATTGGAACAAGCAGGTGATTGTAAATATCTATCATTTTCATTTCCCCATCTCCTTTAACAACAGCCTCATAGCCTCAATCGCCTGTATAATGCCTCCATTTTGTTTCTTCCCCTTCAGTACGTCATACATATACCGGTACTCACTGCTGATCCCTTTATCCTGCTTCAGCTTTCCTTCCGTTTTTTTACTGCTGCCGTACTTTCGCAGATTGACATAATTGTCCATCTCATAAACAGCGCCGTTGCTAATTACCCTTAACTGTTCCTTCGGGTACTTTTTGCTGCCCATAGATGTATAAATAATATTCGCAATCCCCCCAGACTGAAACGCCACGGTAAGTACAGCGTTATCTTTGCTCGGGTAGGCTGGATTGGATATAAAATCCACTTTTAGCCCCTCAATCCTACTGCCATCCAGGTACTGAACAGTATCAATAAAATGAACCGCCTCTCCAAGGATGCGTCCTCCCCCCTTCTGTTCGTCCTGCGTCCAATGGTCTGGCGGGATATAGCCCGCATTGCAGATATAATCGTATACTGCCGGAATCTTATCTGTCTGAAGTTCCTTTTTTATTACCTGAATAAGCGGTGCATGGCGGCGGTTTAATCCGACAAACAGTTCTCCCCTAGAACCTTTATATGCAGTTTCAATCTGGTCCAATTCGTCGCTTGTCAGGCACAACGGCTTCTCCACATAGACGTTTTTTCCGGCCCGCAATGCTTCTATAATAAATCGGGCATGACTATTATGCTGAGTCGAAACAACAATAAGGTCAATTGCAGCATCTTCCAGCAGAATTTTATAATTGTTCGTCGTATATGCAAACGGAAATACCTCGTTCGCCTGCGCCGAAGCAATCCCCCCGGTCGTTGCCATCCCTTTGAAATAGTAAAGCCCCAGCCCCTTCATAATTGGGAGCATAGTAGTACGCGCGAACAATCCGGCCCCGATAAGCCCGATGTTTATTTTATCATGGGCTACCTTCGCTTTCACGGTCCCTGCATTTGTTACGACAGGTTCCCACTTCGTTTGATTCTCCTTGTACTTTAGCAGCACTCCGATATATTTCTCATGACCTGGGTTTTTCGTAATCATCTCGTATGCTTTTGGGGCGTCGTTAAATTCAACAACGTGTGTAATTAAATCAGCAATCATCAAGCGCCCAGTAGCAAGCAGCCTTAAAAATTCTTCTACATTGCGCCCTTCGGTAAACCGCACATAGCCGACCGGATAATCAAAGCCTTCTTCCTCATAACTACTGTCATATCTGCCTGGCCCATACGATCTTGCAATTTTAAAACTCAGCTCCTTTTGATAGAATGGGCGGCGGTCAAGGTTCATCCGCGTCACGCCGATCATGCAGATCGTGCCTCGGTCGCGGGTAATTTCTTCCGAAAGGTCAATCGGCGCATTGGAATCCGTTGACGCATTAATAATGACCTTATCTACACCCCTGCCGTTTGTAAGGCTCTTTACGGTTTCCACGGCGGTGTCGGCTGTAGAATTGATAAAGGCTTTCAATTTTGTATCCGGCAGCGTCTTATCCGCTACATCAAATCCGATCACATCACATCCATAAGCGTACAATATCCGGGCAGTAATATGGCCAAGCAGCCCAAGGCCAATTACGGCAACTGTCTCCCCCGGAATGACTTCCGCCTGATGGATACCTTCTAACGCAATCCCGCCAAGTGCCGAAAAAGCTGCCTGGCGAATGTCCCCGATCTCTTTTGGTACTGGCACTACTAGGTTCTTCCCTACCCTGTTCACTTCCGCATGGTACGCCTGCCCGACTTCCGCAACGATATCCCCAACAGAAATGCCCAGAACGCCGCAACCGACTTCCTTTACTTTCCCGACCGCTGTATACCCCATTGGCATCGGATCTTTCAACCTGCCAAATGCCGCCTCTACCGTAGACAGGATACCGTCCGTTGATATCTTTTCCGTAACCTTCTTTACCTGGTCTGGACGCTCCAGCGCTTTTTGTACCAGGTTTTTCCCGCCAAATGACGTAAGGCTTCGTTCAGTGCCTGCGGAAACAACAGAATATAATGTTTCTACAATAACCGTATGATCTTTTACGACAGGGGCCGGCGTCTGAACGAGATGCACAGAACCATCGTTTACTGATAAAAATAATTGTTTCAAAATCTTCTCCTTCGCTATGAAATGTAAAAGCATGCTGCATCGCTTTTAGGGATGACCTTACACCCTGCCATATACTACAATTGATAACATGCGCCCGTATATATATGGCGCGTGTCAAGTACAATCTTGCCCTTTAGCTTCTCAAAATTTCCTTTTATTTCCTCATGCCCGACCATGATAACTACCAGGTCGATATCATGTAAAAATTCATCCAAGTCATGGTACTGGTTTTCAACCTTATCTTCTGTAATAAAAGGGTCATACACTTTCAGCGGCGCCCCTAAATGCTTCTCCTGGCTCTCTAAAAGCTGCAACGTGGGACTTTCCCTCATATCATCGACATTCTCTTTATACGCAAGCCCGTACAAACCGACGCGGGATAAATCCTTCATCCCCTCTTCTTTCATAATGTCATATATCCTGTGGAGGACGAACGCCGGCATAGCATCGTTTGTTTTCATCGACTCATCAATCACCTTAGCCAACGACGGGTAATCCCCTACTAAAAACCATGGGTCAACGCTTATACAGTGCCCGCCAACCCCAGGGCCAGGCTGTAATATTTCCACCCTTGGGTGCATGTTGCAGATACGGATAATCTCATATACATCCATATTGTCATGACGGCAGATTTTTGCCAGTTCATTTGCAAACGCAATGTTAACTGCTCGGTATGTGTTCTCAACTACCTTTGTCATCTCCGCGGTCCGGATATCCGTTACTACAATCTCCCCCTGGCAAAAGGATGCATAGATGTTCTTTATTTCGTCCCCTACCGCTCTATCATCTGCCCCAATGGTGCGGTTATTGTGGATCAGCTCATATACCATATTACCAGGAATGATACGTTCTGGCGCATGGACAAGCTGCAGATCCCCACGCCCCGCCTTTTTTACTACAGGCCGGATTGCTTTATCGATTGTTCCCGGGGATATCGTCGATTCAATGACAAGGACAGCACCCTGCGGCGCTATTTTCATGACATCCTGGACAGCCGCCACCACATATTTCGCATCCACCTTCTTGCTAAAACGATCGTAAGGGGTTGGGACAGAAAGGATGTATTTATCGGTGGCCTGGTACTCCGTCGTAAACAGAATCCCCGCATCGACTGCCTGACGGTATAATTCATCCAATCCGTCCTCCTTAAATGTAGTATGACCGCCACTTAAGGTTTGAACTAGCTTTTCATTATAATCTGTACCAATAACCTCAATGCCATGCGATGCCATCATCAATGCGGTAGGCAATCCGATATATCCAAGACCAATTACATTTACCATCTGCGTATACTCCTGTATAATTCAATTACAATCTTTCGTTCTGCCCGATCTGAAAAAGGCGAGCAGATTTCCAAAACCTGTTTCTGCTCCAACTTTCCAAACTCTGGGGCATAAGCGGCAATTTGTGCTTTTATATAAATCTGGTAGTTTCCCCAAAATTTAATTACGGCAACTACAGCCCCTTCCTCGTCGACGACTTCCAGACAATTTCTTTTTGGGACATCTGCTGCCCCTTCCTCGTCGACAGTTTCCAGACGATTTCCTTTTGCAAGTTCCTTTGTATTACCCTTCCTATTTTCCAGAAAGCCTTCTTTATCCCTGTATTCAAAGCCCGGGGCAAGGTGCAAAAACTGCCTAGCTTTATGTCTGCCGCTGCTTAGTACAGTATCTTTGATTAAGAGCTTATGTTCTTTCCACTGCAACCGCCTGCGGATCCAATCCCCCTGATAGCTTCGGAATTGTCCGGCTACCCAATCCGGCCCTTCTATTGTTTTTATATGGCTAAGGCGCCGTCCAACTCTATGCTCGCCCCATAGCTCGCTCTGTTCGCGTTCATCAACCATCACTGTATTATGGGCTGGCGTACTGCGGAAAAATGGTCTTTGCCAGCCTTGGTACTGCCCTGTACCGGAATTAACAAACAGCATCCGTCCATCCACAGACACCTCAAAACTTAAAGCATCGTTATGGGCATGTCCGCCCATATAGCCCGGCCCGATATCGCCACAGTCAAAAAGGATTGCACAGTTTCCATGGTCCAGGCGGTAATATCCGCTATCTGAACCCCCAGACCAATGGCTGACCTCCCCTGCAATCCTTTCACATACTTTCAACAGCGTTTCGGTACTTTTGCTTACATTGTCCCCGGCATCATTAAACAACGGTGTCCGCGGAAAACCATCCTCCAGGGATTTTAACGCCCCCATCATTGCTTTGATTGTTGGAACCAGCTTCTGCGCATCCAGTTTGTGTCCGGACGCATCCAAAACCGTCCAGACACGCAATATATCTTCGAGGATGATCTTGTGGTACATGAAACTGCGCTCGAAATGCAAGCCATCCGACAATATCTGCTCGTCGATCTGTTCTAGCAGAAGGTTAAAATATTTATGGTAATCCTGGCTTTCATTAAAAAGGACACTCGCTATGACCAATGCTTTTATGTTTTCAAAGTAATGGTTTGCAAGCAGGGCGGTCTCCATATGTTCCTGCAAAAACCGATATTCATAATAAAGAGATCCGTAAATCTCACGGTCTTTAATTCCAAGCAGTTCCAGGCCAATTAACACATTTACCAGGCGAAGAGAAATTGTATAAGGTTCATATGCGTCACTGTTTTTCCCGGCACTTGAAATATAACTGCTGACAATCGCCATCCATCGCCGCTTATATTTCTCGTCCCCCGTCCGCATGTATTCTACCGCAAGCGGAACCGTAAATTCCAGGTAATGTAGGTTGTAGTTCCAAAGATGCGACGCATCCTGCACTTTCCACGCCCCAGTCAACCGATACCTTTCATGAAGCAGAAGCACCATTCCTTCCATCAGCCCTTTTATATCAAAACGTCTGATATACCCTTCATCCGCATCCAGTTCAGGAATAAAAATATGCACGTTTCCATATCTTGGCACAGGCCCATAACACCCAGTTTTTTTCCTTTTCAGTTTCCTACCGATCTGGCCCCTGATCTGTATTGGTTTTAAATTCCGAATGGTATGCCAGTAAAGCCCGACATTCATTTGAACAACACCTCCAGCAACCTGTCTGTCAGTACTTCGACACTGTGTGTATTTCGAATATATTCCCTGCCCCTGATGCCGAATTGTTTTCGTTCACTGGGTTCCATACGATAAACCATTTCAATCTTATCTGCCAAGTCTTTGCTATCATACGGTTCAAACATCAGCCCTCCGCCGCTTAACGCCACTTCATCGTCTTTATGCAAAAATCCGTATAACGTGCAGGCGCCGGAATACAGGTACTCATTCACCTTGTTTTTCGAAACGCCATATTGGTAGACCTCCTTATGTCCCTCGATTTCCAAATGCGCCATACAGATATCAGAATGGCTGATCAGCGCCGGGACGGCCTCTTTTGCTATTCTGCCACAAATCAGGGCATTCGAAAGGCCATTCTTTTCTACAAACGCCTCCATGCCTTCTTTTTCCTGCCCGGAGCCAACGAACACCATTTTTACAGGCAGCCCACGCTCTTTTTCCAAGATACGCAACGCATCGAGCATCACATATACACCCTCATAAGCCATATAATACCCGGCAAATGAACAAAGGAAGTCCCCTTCATCTAAAAACTTCTCTTCCCCGACAAATTTTCTGATTTCTTCCGGCAATAAGTCCGTTTTTTTGCGATTTATGTCAAACCTTTTACAATCCATGGGCTGCCCGACCAAGTACACTTTTCCCCGCGGCACATGCAATTCACCGGTTAAATACTTGTCGCCATGGTACATGGAATAGATAACCCTGTCGGCTACCCCAAACGTCCACCTTTGCAAAAGTTCAAAAAACAGCACCGTCGGGTCTGTCTTTTTCTTCTCTCCGCCTACCACCCAAATTCTTGGCCAGAAATCACGGACTTCCGCTACAAAACGGGCTTTATATTTCCTTGCTATTTTCCAGGCTGCAGGCCATGCTAGTGGATGGACACTACAGCCTGTAACTACATCTGGCTTTCCGTATTTGCGGGCGATTGCAGGCGCGTATCTCAATACCTGCGCCAGAAAGGAAAACATGTTCTTTGCCCGCCCAATTCCACCATTCTCATCATATTCAACCGTACGCAAATAAATATAACGGACATTTGGTAGCGGAGCAGAAACCTCTATGTCCTTTTCTGGAGCAACAATGAACTGGTGCGTAAAATGGCTGAATCCAGAAGCGATAATCACAACATGATATCCCCTCCTGCCTAATTCGCCTGCAAAATCATATTGCCTGGAAATTCCTCCATATTTCGGTTCTGATGAATAATGGTCAATAATCCATATCGTTTGCTTTCCATTTGCCGACTGTCCGCCTTCTGTCCGGGCAATGGAAGTTTCCAGATCATAAAGCTGATAGTCCAGCCCGTCATATTCCGAAAGTTTGTGATCATAAACACAGTCACCAAACGCTTTATTCACAAATCCACTTATTTTGCCTGGAAAATGAGAAAACACCTGAACCGCAGGCGTTAAAGCCTTTGTAACTTTCAAAGAATGCCCGGATGCATCCGCAATAAGCTGTACGAAAGAGCTGGTTTTTGTATATTCTCTGTTCTGCGGGAAATAGATACCCCCTTTTCCGCTTAATACCAGCAGTGCCACAAACTCACACAAATTTTCGATATAGAGCATAGACCGCCTGTTCGCAACGTCCGGAAAAACCGGCAGCGTCCTTGCCAGCTTACTAAGAGAAGGATAATTTCCTTTGCTCCCTTTTCCGTAGATCATTGGCGCACGTAAGACAGCCACCTGGAAATTCGCGTCTGCTAGCTGCCTGACGCCCTTATCCGCCAGCCATTTGCTATTTCCATAGAAATTAGAAGGCTGTGGCTGCGTGTTTTCATCAATATATTCCCTATTTCCATATATAATTATGGAAGACATTAAAATAAACTGGGAAATGCCCTGCTTTTTTGCTTTCTTTGCAGCCTCAATCGCAAGGCCTGTATTCACGGAATAATAACGCCTCTGCCCGGCAGGGCTTGTCCCGCCAATATCTGCGTGTGCGATCCCGGCTACATGAAATATGCAGTCGTAATCAGAAAAGTCTTGTTCCCTCCATGAATTTTCCTTCATATCTATGGAAGAGCATTTGATATTGGGATAGTGTTTTTTACAGTATTTCCTGAAGCTTTCACCAATATACGAATTTTCCCCGGTAATTAATACCTTCCGTTGTACTGCTGGGTCTATTGTGAAATGTTTTTGATAGGTATACCCCTCAGATTGTGTGTCTTTTGTTGGTGGGATTGCAATTGCTTTACGATCAGGCATTTTACCCATTTTTTCCTCCTGTAATAACATAATTATGATCAAAATGCCTGGCAAAGGCAGAGATTGATTGGGACTACATCTTATATAATATGCAGTAAACTTTACCAATAAACACCGATTCACGAACTCTGCTGTTTTAATCTATACAGCAAACTTTATTACTCATGAGTATAATATTGATTATTTATCATTATTATAGAAATTATATCTTGACTTGAATTACACATTGCTTACAGCAAAAAGGCTGTCATTGTAAAGATATCCTCCGCGTCATTTCCCTTACGATATCACGGCCATCCCATATCAAATGAAAATCCATCGTATGCCCCACCGGCGCAATGCGGTCAACGCCAACTGGAGCGTTTGCCAACATAAGCTCACGCAATTTCGCCCCGTCAACTCCAATATAAGAAAGCGTCTGGCACTCCCATGTGCAAACCGGCAAAATTTCGCTAGCGTCGGCGATATCATATTCATAAAAATAACCGCTATTTCCAATATTATCTAATAGCATCTGGCCTAACGACTCCACCCCTACCCGCATAATCCGATAATCCGGCCCCGTTCTTAGCCTGCACTTATTTTCCGCGGCAAACTTGCAAAATGTCAAAAGCTTGTCGACCGTCGTGACAGATGCCATATGGTAGCCATGTATCTCATCATACAGGGCGCCCCAAAACCGTTCTTTGGCTGTATCCTTACTTTTTCCCATCCAAAACAGAATACGCGGCGACGAACATGCATTCTGATCTGATAAATACGTATCAATATAAAAATCATGTGCTGTTTTTCTTGGATCATACATAGAAAGGTAATTATCTGCGTCTATCAGACATATAGAAAAACGATTAGCAAATGTTATTTCTGTTGCCCTCGGCGGAATTGGCGACTGACGTATCACATTGATCGTATCGTCTCCACCCCAAATAATACGCGTATGGCATTTTGAAGAAAGAGCATCCGTAATTGCTTTATCATGTGGATATTTGATTAGACATATGCGGGTGGCCAGTTCCGGCTCTTCCATAAGGGCATTACGTAATACATGGCAAAAAATATCCGCCTGTTCAAAATCGCGCGATGGCAGGCGGATAATATTCGTATTTCCCGTCAATAATCCCGTGGCTAATGAATAGGCGAATGAAAGCGCCACATTTCCCGGCGCAATATGGAAAACGAGCCCTCTGCCCAGGCAGTCGGCCAAATCCTGGTACTGATGCGCAATTTTTTGCAGATTGCTTTTCCTCAACCAAAATACAAGCGAAACCAAATCCGGATATAGCCGATAATCCTTTTCCTTCATTAAATTTTCTGCCAATTTTGCACAAAATTGAATGACCCGGACATCAAAAGATTTCCATGCACGGATTTTGGGCATTTTCTTTAACAAATCCTCATTTCCAATGATATATTCTATTTGTCCCATCATACCCTCCTTAAAAACTGGCTGCATAAGTATCGCTACACCCGCGCAGTTCCGCATGTTTTAACCTGCCTTTGATATGGAAATACTTGCCCAGCCGTCCGCAAGGGCAATCGTCCTCCCCGCAGATTACCCCTTCATCCTCAGAAAGCAGCACATGCCCCGGGTAGGAATGTGGCAGAACCGAAACCAGCTCTATCATGCCCGGCTCCCCAAAATCACAGGCTGACAGATCCGTCCCCCGCCTTGTAATAACATCGGAAAAGATACTGGTATGATGGTAGCCATGCTCGCATTCAAAATAAATGGTACCCGACTGCTCCGCCATTCCGTATTCATTGAAAATATGGTTGATATTGCATTGCTCCCCCAGCTTTTCACGGAACGTATGCGGCGATACCCGCATACGTTCCATCTTTTTCCATCCCCCGCCATGGATCAGAAGCCCATCGTGAAAATCCAACTTCACACCTGCGTCACGCAAAGCGCAATAGAGATGCTGCCATACCATAAAGGTAAATCCAAACAACAGAATCTGCTGGCCCTGATGCTTTTCCAAAAATGAAGCCACACGATCAATCGCTAAGCTCATATCATCTTGTAGTGCAAAAATCCGGTCAGAGCCAAACAAAGAAAAAAACAATGCAGCGGCACTGCGTGCCGTATAAGACTCACGACTTTTGAATATAGCAGGGCTGTCCACAATAACAAGCGGCATCCGCTTGATCCCCAAGAATCCGGATGTAATTTTAACGCCCACATTCTGCTGCGCCATAGCGGTCTGGCGATCCAAGTAGAGCCTGCTCACTTTTTGCCCGCTGGAACCGCTGGAAGACATACTTTTTGCAACGGCATCTTCCGGCACGCTTCTTAATGACAATTCCTTAAACAAGCGGACAGGGAGCATTGGCAGCTCACTGTAATGTGCAACCCCTCTATATGGATCAAAGCCCAGCCCGTCTAAAATGTTCCGGTATTGAGGACAGTTTTCGTAATGGTACACAGTAAGCTCTGACAGCATTTGTGTTAAAATCGCAGACTTCTCCGCTTTAGCAAGCGAATATGGTTGTATTTTCATATATTCGTCAAGTGTCATATTTAAAATCCTTTCAAGCGAAACCGCTCAGGCTCCTTTTCATGGTTCTGTTCATAATCGCGATACCGAGCAAGTCCTTCCTCCGTAAATGGTTCCAGCAGATTTCCATGAATCGTATCAATACAGGCTGTACATATGCCACATGGTTCCCATGTACCATCCTTATGGACCACTGGTGCCTGGCAAAAAATGGTGTTCGACCGCACCTGTAAATAACCATGCTCTGAAAACCATTGCCAGATATCCCGTTTATACAGCCCTTGCCCTGTAATTGGAAAACGTAAATCTTTAAATATCAGATATAGGTCTTGATCAAGATTGTTTTCATTCATAAACATGAGGCCCCGTTTTGTCGTATCATCCATTTCAATCGAATTTGGACTCGAATGAAAGATAGGGATACTCTCAAGATCATTATATTGAATACCAAGTTCAAAAGTTTCACCATAATATTTTGCTAAGGATGCACATGCAATATACTGAGGAGAAATATACGCCCCATCCACATAAATCTGCTGGCTTCCTGCAGGGGGCAGTTTACCGCCATGCTTTGTTTTATATTCCTCAAGCAACCGCATATAAATACGCCTATGCGCCCTTATGATTTCACGGTCTTTTATCCTCGGGTCGTCCTTTTCAATAATCAAAATTGGCAACAATTCTGCTTTTGTACGGGAATCCGCATGCAGCAGTTCCTGTATCGATTCTATTGCAGCCAATTCCTGTGGCTCCGATTGGCGGAATGTCTGCCCTTTTATATAAAATGGACGAATACGGACCGGAAACTGCGACAATTGTGTAACGACAAAAGTACTGTCAAGCCCCCCTGACCAACATACGTTATAAGTTTTCATGCATTACAAACCTTTCTACCAATTCATGTTTAATGACTTTCCCTGTCCCAGGCGTCCTTGGCAGGGCATCTACCACATATACATTTTCGGGCCGTGGTAC
>CASUON010000044.1 GCA_949457475.1 uncultured Lachnospiraceae bacterium | reverse complement strand
TCTATAAATATAATATATATAAATATAATATATATAAATATTATTTATATAAATATTATTTATCCTACGTCAAGCCTGCGTTAATAGCGGTCGCCGGTCAGGTGCGAACAGTAGTTTTGGCAGCCTGCCTGGTGTTTGACGCAGATGATTGGAATGTTTGCATACAGTACGGGTACGCTCCTGTTGTAGTTTTCAGATTCTGTGCGTGTAATCTGGATATCCAGCCCTTCTGTATCGATCTCCATATATTTTGAAATGACTTGTATAATGTCATTTTTTATCATTTCCAGCATATCAGCCGAGCAATCTGTCCGGTCTGAAATCAGCAGCAGCTTCAGGCGGTCTTTTGCCAGTTCTTTGGAATTCCTGCGAAACAGAAAACGAAATAATCTCATGTGACCGCCTCCTATACTCGTTTTGTAAGACCGCGGAAACGCTGGAACCAGACTTTCTTCTGGTTCATGTCCATAATTGGCAGCTTTTCCCCGTTGATCCTGCGGCAGATATTTTGGTATGCCTGCCCAGACATGGAATTTAACCCGGACAGCGGCTCCCCCTGGTTGGTAGAGATCACAATGTTCTCATCATCCGGCACTGCGCCAAGCAGCGGGATCGGGAGGATTTCACAGACGTCTTTTAGGGACATCATATCGCCGCGCCGCACCATGTCCATGCGCAGACGGTTTACCAATAATTCGATTTTTGGCATCCCCGCGGCCTGCAGAAGGCCGATAATACGGTCGGCGTCGCGGATCGCCGATACTTCCGGCGTTGTCACGACAACCGCCCGGTCTGCCCCGGCGATCGCGTTTTGAAACCCCTGCTCGATCCCGGCGGGGCAGTCCAAAAGTATGTAGTCAAAGTCTTCTTTCAGTTCTATCGTTAATTTCTTCATCTGTTCAGGTGTTACGGATGTTTTGTCACATGTCTGTGCGGAAGGAATCAGGTATAAGGTAGGATGGCGCTTGTCTTTGATCAAAGCCTGTTTCAGGCGGCAGCTGCCTTTTACAACGTCGACCAGGTTGTATACAATCCTGTTTTCCAGCCCCATAACTACGTCGAGATTCCGAAGGCCAATATCGGTATCAACTAAAACGACTTTTTTCTTCAGCATGGCAAGCCCGGTCCCCACATTTGCCGTTGTGGTCGTCTTGCCTACACCGCCTTTTCCTGATGTAATTACAATCACTTCACACATAGTTTTGAATCCTCCTGATTTATTGATCTATCTATTTATCATTTACAATAAATCTTTTGTATAAGGTTCCATTATGACATGTCCGTCTTGAACACGCGCTATCTGTGGTATGAGTTTGTCTTCACTTTTTTTCCTGCGCAGAAACCCTCCTTTGCTCTTTCCGCTTTTTTCCTGCGGGATAAACAGGATGCTTCCAATTTGCAGCTGCCCGGTATCGATCGATAAAGCGGCGATGTAGGCGGCTGGGTCGCCGTATGACCCAGCCTGCGCGAACCCTTCTAGGGTGCCAAAGATGACAATATTGCCCCCGGAAATAACCCGCGCCCCTTTCGGCACGTCCCCAATGACGATCAGCCCGATATCCGAGTGAACCTCTTCGCCTGGCTGTAACGAACCGTAATGGTACGTCGCGTGCTCCATAACGCGTTCCCGCAAAAACGCCTCTGTCTGTGCCAGTACGCATGCTTCTTTGATCTGTTCTTGTTCCATAATGCAGACAATGTGCACATTTGTATGGTCTTCAATGATGGTGATCAGCTCATATTCCTGACTGGGGGACAGGCTGTAGCCTTCAAATGAGATGCCGATCGCGGCATCTTTGAAAAAGGCCCCTGCCTCCTGAAACTTTGAAATGACAGCCTCCATCAATTCCGAAAACTGGAATTCCGGATTCAAGACGAGGTGTATCCCATATGATTTGCTTTTTATAACAACTGCCTGTTTCAAATTTACGCCCCCCCTAAGCTAATCTGTAAATCCGTTCGACGTATCGCTTACGCTGCTCGCCTGTCCGCTGAGCAGGGATTTTGCGTCTTTTGGATTGAAATAATATTTCAAGATTCGCGCGGATAAATCCGCCGCGTTGTGGGAAGTATAGCCAAACGCGATTCTGGTCGCAATGGAAACCTCCGGGTCGTTAAACGGCGCGTAGCCTACAAATACCGCGTGGTTCCCCCTGGTCGGAATCTGCTGCGCCGTACCTGTTTTACCGGCTACGACGATATCAAAATCTTTAAATTCATCCAGGTCGGCGACGACCATACGGTTGCCGTTTTGAATTGCCGTCCAGGTAGTGTCTGCGATTTCATCCATCGTATTTTTTACAGACGGCTTGTATTTTTTGATCACTTTCCCTTCGTTATCCGTCAGTTTTTTCAGTAGTGTATAATTATAAACCGTGCCTTTGTTAGCGACGGCCGTTACATAACGCGCCAGCTGTACGGTTGCGAAGTTATGGTTGCTTTGGCCGATTGCCGCGGTGATTGGGAATTCATCGGCAATCTGCGGGCTGTATTCTGGGATTTCCACCCCTGTTTTGTCCCCCAGGCCGTATTTTTGCGCATAATCGGCAATTTTTCGTATCCCATTCGCGTCGTTGTACGTACTTCCCGTCATACTCATATCATAGCCGATCTGGTAGAAAAAGCAGTTGCACGATACGCGGATCGCCTGTGTAACATTCAGCCAGCCATGGCGGGCTGGATAAATCCAGCAAGTCGGCCCGTCGTCCACCTGCTCGAATTTGCCGGTGCCGTTTATTTTCGTGGACGGTGTAATCAACCCCTCGGTCAGCCCTGCAGTCGCTGTTACCATTTTGAACGTAGACCCCGGAGCCGTCCGTTCCTGCGTAGCATGGTTATACATTGGATCGGATTTATCATTGATCAGCTTATCAAAATATTCCGCGTCAACCGTATTAGCCAGCCGGTTGTTGTCATACCCCGGATAGGATACGAGCGCCAGCAGCTCCCCAGTCTTTGCGTCCGTAACTACGCTGGAACCGGTACATGGGTCTAACGCCAGCTGCGCCGGGGTAATGTCCAAGTTTTTGATGCGCTCTTTCAAGAAGGAAAACGCGGACATCGTACCTGCCGCCAGGGAGGCCCGCGCGGCTTCATCAGCCGGGATCAGCTTTTGGTCGTATAAAATCAGGCATAGCTGCGTGCCGGTAACTAGGTCCTGCTTAACCAGGTATTGGTAGACTTTTTTCTGGAACCCGTCGTCTTCTTGCAGTGTGGAAATGATATACGCAATTAAGTCGCGGTATATTTCCGAAGAATCGGAATAATTTTCTTCCGTTTGGAATACATTGTAATCAACCCACCCCGCGTTGATACAGTAGTTTAAATATTCTTTTAAACTAATGGTTTCATCTGTTGTCCATGCGATATAAGTTTCGTCCGCCTTATCGATCTTATCTTGCAGCAGCACCTGGTTTTCCAGCAGCATGGATATAATATAGCTGTAATAGCTTTGGTATTCTTCGCTGGCAGCCGTATAAGTCTCCGGTGAAACGGACGTCGCCTGCTCTTCGATGCGCGCAAGCACGGACGCGAGCCTACTTTGATAGACGGCCTCTACGCTTTTTTCTGTTTCAGACGCGTTTTTATCCGTAAAATGGGACGTATCGATAATGCTGTTGTTAATCAACGCAAAGTATACGTCGTATATCGGGATTTTAATATCTGAAGCCTTGCCGGATACATTTACAAATTCCCGGACGTTTATAATTTTATTATACAAAATGCCGGCCAGCTCCTGTTCGATCAGGTCGTACACGGCTTTTTGCAGTTTGCCGTCAATTGACAAGTAGACGTTGTTCCCCGCGGACGGCTCGATATAGTCCGTCGTCTCCTGCTCTTTGCCCATATTGTCGACAAATACAGTCTCAGAGCCTTTGGTGCCTTGCAGATGCTCGTCCATCACGCTTTCTATGCCCGATTTGCCGATGATGTCTGTCAAAGAATAGGAATCGTTTTTCGCCGACAGCTCCTCGTATTCTGTCGTGGAGATTTTTCCGGTATAGCCGATGATCGACGCAAAATATTTGCTGTCCTTGTATTTGCGGATATAATCTTCTTCGATCTCCACACCCTGCAAGTGGTCTTTGTTTTCTTTGATGTATGCGATCGTCTCCTTGCTAACGCTAGTAGCTATTGTCGTGGAGATATATTTCTGGAACCCGTTTTGCGCCAGCGCATAGCGCACGACCATAATTTTATAGCGCATGCGCGGCGAATAGCTGCTTTCATCCAGCCCGTAATTTTCCTGCAAGAAATGTACCATCTGCTCTTCCGTCGCTTCCGCCGTATTGTAGCCGAGTTTTTTATCGTACTTAAGGTCTTCGATCTTTTGCTCGCCGTATATGTCGGCGCGGAAGCGCATCAGGCTGGTGCCTTCAACACGGAACGCGTATTTCCCGTTTTTTTTCATCTGGATATGGAAGTCATTGACAAAAGCGTCCCCATTTTTGCTCAGCACGTCAAACACTTCCGCGATTACACTGTTTAACGTTTCCGAGCGCGCCTGGCTGTCTTCGTAAGTGCCGTTATCTTCGATCGTTACTTTATAGGTCAATTCATTGTATGCCAAAAGCATGCCGTTGCGGTCATAGATATTGCCGCGTGTTCCAGGCAGCACACGTTCTTTTTTGATTTTTAGCTTATAATTTTTCTGATAAGCCTCCCCGTCAATGATCTGTAGGGAAAACAGCCGCTGCAGCAAGATGCCGCCCATTAGCAAGATGACGGCGGCTAGGACGAACAGCCGGGAGCTAAAAAAACTTTTCAGAAAATCTTTGATGGAATCATATTCAAACAAACTTCGCAGCACTCCTTTTTTCATTTTTTTCCAGCTTCTGGTTAACCTTAAGTAATATCGGATACAGCAGTATCATAACCAGCAGTGTATAGACAAGCTCCGGGATAATGATATGCAGCAGGTAGTAAATAATGTGAAACTGCCCGCGGAATACAAATTTCAGAATATATACCGCGACATTGTAGACGATATCGCTTCCCGCGATCAGCAGCATTGGCAGTTTGATATCGTCCGGGAAGAAAAATTTACGGAACATCCCGTTGCAGTAGCCAATGTACATATAGACCAGGGCGTAAAACCCAAGAATTGTCCCATAAAAAATATCAAAAACAAGCCCTGCAAAAAAGCCGATGCACATCCCCTCGCCCTTGCCGCGCATAAACCCAAACGATGAGACGACAACCACCAAAAGGTTCGGGGCGATGGACGCCATTGCCAGCGCCTGAAACAACGTTGTCTGCAGTAAAAAACATATATAAATAATGACAAATATCGTAATCTTCCTTCTCATAATAACAAAACCACCTGTTATTTTTTGTCCTTAGCCGTCTGTTTTTTATCCAGTATCACAAGTACGTTTTTGATATGTTCAAAATCCACAGCCAGCGAGACCGTACCGGACTTCGTTAGATTGTTCGCATCGTTGTGCAGTTCGCTGACATAGCCGATCAGCAGCCCCGGTACGTACTTGCTGCTCGTATAAGACGTAACGACCTGGTCCCCGACTGCGACTTCGTCGTCTTCGTCGGTTAAATCGGTCAGCTCTATCGTCTGTGATTCGCTCATCATTTCCAAATCCCCATTGACGAAGCAATTATCTGACGTCGTTAGTATCATTGCGCTTGTACTGTTGCGGTCGTCAATAATAGAACGGACATTCGCGTAGTTGCGCCCTACGTTCGTCACGATCCCGACTAGCCCGCTGCCGGCAATCACATTCATATCTACTTCAATACCGTCCTGCGAACCTTTATCTATAATGAACGTATCAAACCAGTTGCCGGCGTCTTTGCCGATAATGCTCGCACCGACCTTTTTGTAATTGTACTGTTCGTCCAATGCGAGCAGTTCGCGCATGTCCTGGATATCATACTGCTCCATTTTATAAGTGTTTAGTTCGGTAGTCAGCTCGTCCACCTGCGCTTGGAGCTCTTCATTTTTTTTCATGACGTCCTTAAGCTGCGCCAAATTGTCGGATAGCTCGTCCACCCATGCGCCGACCCGGTTGATCCCTTTTTGCATCGGGATAAAGACGTACCCGGCGGCGGTATTTAACGGCGTAAACGACACATCAAACAAAAAGCTGGCAAACATGGCTGTAACGCACAACGCGGATAAGGACAGCAGCACATATTTTAACGGTATATGAAAACGCGCTTTTCTACGCCTTCTTTTTTTCATGCCCTCATCCTCTATTTATATAAACTTGACCTTAGCCGGTAGGCTAAATGTTTAAATTCATTGTCCGACACGATCTTAACCAGCCCCTGGGCAACCGTTTCTTCCGGCTCTTGCGAACAGTTTACTTTGATATTGGTAATCTGGGTAAACAGCTCGTCCAGACGGTCGATTTTAGAACCGCCTCCAGTAATATAGATTCCGGCATGGATAATATCTTTTGCCAGCTCCGGCGGGGTGCGCTCCAGGATCAGTTTGATGTTGGTACAGATATTTGTTAAGTGGTCTTTGATCGCTTCGTATACGATCGAAGCGGTAATCTCCATCTCGATCGGAAGGCCGCTTACAACATCCCTGCCGACAATCACCATCGAAGCGTCCCGCCCCTCCAGCGCACTAGCCAGCTCCTCCTTTAACGCGCAGGCGGTTTTGCGTCCGATCACCAGGTTGTAGTTTTTGCGGATATAGCTGATGATCGATTCATCCAGGCGGTTCCCCCCGAAATGGAGCAGATGGCTGATAACCAGCCCGCCCAGTGAGATAATGGATATCTCCGTTGTATCCGCGCCGATATCTACTACCATAATGCCGGTAGGCTCGTTGACGTTCAAGCCAAGCCCTACGGCGTCCGCGATCGGCTTTTCACAAAGCAGCACACTCTTTGGCTTTGCCTTGCTCTTATAAAAAATATCCGAAAACGCCTTCTTTTCCACTTCCGTAATGTCGGTCGGGACGGCGACTACGAATTCTGCGCCTCTAGTCTTGCCTTTTGTGTTTTTTTCCAGAAATTCAAACAGCATGGTCTGCATATTGTTGTAGTCTGCAATCACGCCGTTTACGATCGGGAACGTAACTTGTATCTGGTCCGGCGCTTTTTCATACATTGCATAGGCATCGTTGCCATAAGAATACATCTGGTTTTTATTAATAATCGCAATGGTATTCTTTTCGTTTAAAATTGTCCCGCTGGCTTTACAATAGACTTTTAAGTTGGCAGTCCCTAAATCTACACCATAAATATTTGCTGACATCATTCTCGTCTCCTATTAGGGCTCAAGCAGTCCCTTTTCTCTAAAACTGTAATAATTATTATCGCCGATTATTATGTGGTCCGCAAGCCGAATCTGCAGCAGCCGGCCACATGCGGCGACACGTTCTGTAATACGCGCATCCTCACGGCTTGGCATTGGGTTGCCGCTCGGATGGTTATGCAGAAGAATAATTGATATTGCCTGTGCCCGTAGCGCCTGGATGAACACATCCCTTGGCGATATTAAAGAAGCGTTGGACGTACCAATCGATAGCACGCTGTCTCCTAAAAGATGGCACTTGCTGTCAAACATGCATACAATGACCTGCTCTTTTTCTTCATGCCGCAGACGTTCCATATAGTAGTCCGCGATCGAAGCCGGCTGGTCAAACACCACGCGCTGGATACGCACGGCCTGCGCAATCCGCCTGGAAATTTCAGCTATGCACTTTAGTTGTACCGCTTTTACCATTCCGATGCCGGGAATTTCCATTAGGCGTTTGCAGTCGTAAGAATACAGGTTTAGCAGGTTGCGGTTCCCCTCCGCAAGTATTTGCCGGGCAAGCTCAATCGATGTGGCGCCCTGTGTTCCGGTTCTGAAAATAACGGCGAGAAGCTCTGCGTCCGACAAGCGCTGCGGCCCGTAATGCAGGCATTTCTCATACGGCCTTTCAGAATCCGGTAGTTCTTTTACGGTTAAATGTTTGTGCATGAAATCCTTTCTACTCTCTCCTGCCAGGTCAAAACAGTACTGGGTAAAAAAGGAATATCCAGTTTTATTATCTTAACATATTAATTCACGATTAACAAGATTTCGCTCATAAAGTTTTTGTAAAGACATCAAAATTCCAAATTTCGCGTGGTACCAGGTAAGCCCGCCCTGGAAATAGACATTGTACGGTTCCCGCAATGGCCCGTCCGCGCTCAATTCAATGGAAGAGCCCTGCACGAACGCTCCGGCAGCCATAATGACCGGGCTGTCATAGCCGGGCATGTCCCATGGCTGCGGTACGACATAGCTGTCCACCGGGGCAGCTGCCTGGATGCCTTCGCAAAACGCGCACAAGCACTCCGGCGTCCGCAAAGTCAGCGCCTGGATAATATCATGCCTAGACGCTCCGGCAGCCGGATATGCCAAAAAGCCCAGCGCCTCGTAAATACTGGCGGCAAAAATGGCCCCCTTTAACGCATTTGCCGCTACTACCGGGGCTTGGAACAGCCCCTGGTAAAAGGACTGGATCACGCCCAAAGAAGCGCCGACTTCCTTGCCAAGCCCGGGGGAAGTCAGCCGGTATGCCGCCTGCTCCACGCACGCTTTTGTACCTGCAATATAGCCGCCGATCGGCGCAAGCCCGCCGCCTGGGTTTTTAATCAGGGAGCCTACGACCATATCCGCGCCGACGTCCGACGGCTCGATCGTTTCCACAAATTCTCCGTAGCAGTTGTCGACCATACAGATCATATCCGGCTTTATGCTTTTTAAAAACGCAACCAGCTGCCCGATCTGCGCCACCGACAGGGTCGGCCTTGTCTGGTAGCCTTTAGAGCGTTGGATCGTCGCCAGCTTTGTATTCGGGCGTACCGCTTTTTTTATGCCGTCATAATCGATCGAACCGTCCGGCTGCAAATCTACCTGCCGGTAGGAAATGCCATATTCCGCAAGGGAGCCTTTGGACGGCCGGATGCCGATCACTTCTTCGAGCGTATCATACGGTTTGCCGACCGGCGATAACAGCTCGTCCCCTGGCCGCAGGTTTGCTAAAAGCGCCAGCGCCAGCGCGTGCGTACCGCAGGTAATCTGCGGCCGCACAAGGGCGTCTTCCGTATGGAAGCAGTCCGCATAGACTTTTTCCAACGTATCCCTTCCAAAATCATTGTAGCCGTAGCCGCTGGTCTGCGCGAAGCATTCCGCGCTGACTTTATTTTTCTGCATCGCATGGATGACTTTGAGCTGGTTGTATTGTGCCGTTTCGTCTATCTGCGCAAACCGCCCCCGTAGCTGCCCGGCGACCTTCTCCCCAAAGGCGGCCACCTGCGGGCAGATGCCCATACGGGCATACATTTGGACCAGGCTTGCCTGGCCAGCCGCGGACTTCGCTGTTTCAACTTCTGTTTCGCTACTTTCGTTGTTTGTTTCGTTTCTTTGTCTTTTTGTTTCGCCTAGTTCGCTTTTTCTTTCGTCTTTTGTTTCGCTACTTTCGTTATTTGTTTCGTTTCTTTGACTTTTTGTTTCGTCTAGTTCGCTTTTTCTTTCGTTTTTTATCTTGTCCTTTATTTCATCTTCCATTTTTTCACCGTTGGATCTTTTTTCGTTTATTTTTCATTTCATCATAGCTTGTCTGCATGGCGTGAGAATCCTTTTCGCGTGGAATCTGCGCTTGCCACCTACTTTTTGCGAAAGCTGGCGGTTTCGCGTCATCGTGTAAGAATCCCTTTCGCATGGAGTATATCACTCATATAAGCTAAAATTTTGTCGTTATCATAAGAAAACAAATCTTTATTCAGCCATATGACGTCTTTTTCCCGTCGAAACCAGGTTAACTGGCGCTTGGCAAAGTGCCTGGTATCCCGTTTTATAATATAAGCGGCTTCTTCTAATGTGCACGCCCCTTCCAAGTATGGGAACAGCTCCTTGTACCCCAGCCCCTGCATGGAAATAAGCCCAGGCGTATAGCCCATGTCTTTTAAGCGGCCGACTTCCACGGCGAGCCCGTTTGCAAGCATGGCGTCCACGCGCCGGTCGATCCGCTCATATAGCTTTTCGCGCGCGTCATTCAGCACAAAATAGGCAAATAAGTACGGCGATTCTTTCGCACGCTCTTTCTTATTATGCTCAGATATCCGCCTCCCTGTCAACAGATAAAATTCCAGCGCGCGCACGACGCGCTTTTTATTATTGGCATGGATCGCTTCTGCGGAGGCCGGGTCTACTTTGGCAAGCATCCGGTGCAAGTACTGCGCGCCGCGTTCCCCGGCAAGCCGTTCAAGGCGCTTACGGTATCCCCCCGCGGCGTCCTGGCTAGAAAAATCGATGTCATATAGCACAGCCTGGATATAAAAACCTGTGCCGCCGGTAATAATTGGTATCTTGCCGGCAGCATAGATTTCCTGTATATATTTTTTGGCATACTCCTGAAAACGGGCGACGTGAAATTCCTCGTCCGGCATAAATTCATCGATCAGATAATGCGTGACGCCCTGCATCTGCTGCGGCGTAATCTTCGCGGAGCCGATATCCATGTATTTGTATACCTGCATGGAATCGGCGGATATAATCGCGCCGCCAATTTTTTTTGCAAGCTGTATCGACAGTTCTGTTTTCCCTACGGCGGTCGGGCCAGTCAGGATGACCAGCGGCTGTTTTTGGATCGGTTGATTTTGCATAAATGGTCTTCTCCGGTTTGTTGTATTACATCGTTTCAATTTTCCGATCTACCCTCTACACAGCCCCCATCTGTTTTAACAGCTTCAGCCTGGGCAGGGGCGTTTTTTTCCGGTATCTGCCCAGGTATTCGTCCGCCATTTGTTTCGCGTCCGCCTGGTCTGTCATATCCGGCTGTATCTTTTGCGCAAAGCGTTCTTCGAGCGTATAAGGGTATATTTCTTCCAGTGTTTCCAGGCACAAAGCGCACAGCATACATGGAAAATTGTTATAATATGGGGAAAAGCAGCATCCGCCGTCCAGGTTTACTGCGCCCGGCCGGTAGCAGGCCATCCCCGGCGCGTCGCCAAAAATAAACATCCCCGGCACATAGTATTCACGTACGATCGTCGGCGTATGTCCATGGATAAAAACCTCATCCGTATGCGCTTTTCCGTAGTAATTGCGCTCCCATATATTGCAAAAATGCTGTTTTTCACTGTCTTGCGGCTCCTGGACGTCATACCAGGCGTGTACAATGCGGTACGTCATGGTACGTCCATACGCAGATTGTACCGTTAGCTGCCTGGAAAAAGGCAGCCCTTCAAAGAACTGAATATACGGCGTTAACTTTCCCGGGGAAAGCTGCTTCGTGTACGCCATCTGCTGCCAAAAGTCATAGTGCGTCTTCGGCATAGGCAGATGGCAGCCGCCCGCGGTACGCTCTTCCCACCAGATCATAAATTGCCCGAACCATTCGATCACAAGCTGCTCGTGGTTGCCGCGTACTGCCTGGTATTTCCCCAGTGGGCGGATATGCTCCATTGCCCAGGCAAGCACTTCCATTACCTTTGGGCCGCGGTCGATAAAATCGCCTACAAAAATAATTGTAGCATCTTCATCCGCAGCATCTATTTTAGAAAGCAGCGCCATCAATTCGTCAAAACATCCATGTACGTCGCCAATTACATAATGCATCCAGGTCACCTCCCTGTGTTTTTATAACCGCACTGCGGACAGGCGTCCCCGCCGCAATAGACGCACCCGCACCTGCCGCACTGGACTTCGTCCGCCGGCTTTGCCTGGTAGGACAGTTTTTCCGATACGCCCCTCTGGCGCAGATAGCGGATAAATTTTTCAAAAACCTGCGACCACGCCTGTATCTCCCCTGCCTGCACAGCATGCGGGACTTTATGCCTGACGCCGTTTGCTTCTTCTACGATCAAGCGGTTGCTGTTTAACAGGCCGGACATTAAATAGACGGCCCGTATAGACGCAAGCGGGACTTTATAGCCGCTTGTGCGCACGCCGTAAAACAGGTTTTCTTGCGTCAGCAGCATGCCGTCCTGCCCGTCGCCGTCTTTGGAAGTATCGATCATGAAAATCGGATACTCAAAATCCCCCCGCTCTTTCGCATAGGCGTATAGCGCGTTGTCCATCACCTTTAATTCTGCGGGCGTAGCTTTTTTTCCAATCCGGTCGGACGGGCAAAAATGGTACCTTGGATTTTGCCGGATGCTGTCTGGCAGGTTCGCCCACAGGCTATACGCCAACGCCCCGCATTCGTCCATACGCAGCTGCCGCAGCCTTTTAGAAACCGCAGCCAGCGCGTCCGCTTTTAGATTTGGCAAAAAACTGCCGCGCGCAATCTGCTCATAGCGGTCTGCCGCGTCGTCAAAATTCATCTTTCCTACGTTTTGCACCAGGTGTTTTAACTCCGCCTCGTCAATGTCACGCACCCAATCTAGTATATTTTCGATATAAGGCGCGGCCGTTTCAGCCGCAAATGCATGTGCTTCAATCTGGTGCAGCAGCTTTATAAAATCCGGGCGCGTTTTTTTCGGCGACTGCGCGAGTAAGTTGCTGATTTCTTTAATTTCCATATATTCCCGCATCTGCCGCAGGCGTTCTTTATAAGGGGACATGTCGATGCCTTCGTATGGCGCCAGCTTTTCTTGCAGCTCCTGAAATTCGCCCCGCTCTACATACGCCGGCGTCTGATCCAATATCTGTTTTACTTCCATAGAGCCCCACTGCGTGCTAAGCTCTTGTAATTTTTTATTTACAGCCGCTTGCAGCTTTTCGGTAAGCTCTTCGCGCGCGAACTTTTTTTTGACTTCCTGGACATGCGTATACGTGCGGTTTGCCGTATCTTGAAACTCCGCGTCAATTTCCTGCATTTTTTCTTGGTATTCAAAATCGTCGATCGGGTAGAGCAGCCCTTCTTTTTCGTTTTGATTTAACAGCTTATCGTATGTAATATCCCTGCGCAGCGCCTTGCGCTGCAGCTGCGAAAGGCGGTCGAGCACGCTTAGGCGCATATGGAATTTGTCGATGCGTTCCGCGACCGCCGTAGCGTCTCTTGCCACGGCGGCAAAACCAGCGTGCCCATTTTCAGCTCCGTTTTCCATCCCTGCCACGGCGGCGCCATCGCCTTCCATTTGGATCCCAAGGTTTTTGGCCTCCTGACATTCGAAATCGTCGATTGGATAAATCAGCTCTTCTTTTTCTTTTTCATTTAACAGCTTGTCGCATGTAATATCCCTACGCAGCGCCTTGCGCTGCAGCTGCGAAAGGCGGTCGAGCACACTTAGGCGTGAATGGTACTTGTCGATGCACTCCGCCACTGCGGCGCTGTCCCTTATAGCGTCTGGATTATTTGCAGCTGCCGCAAGCTGTGCTTCATAATCATCGATCGGATATAGCAGCTCCTTTTTTTGCGCGTCGTTTAATAATTTATCATATGTAATATCCCTGCGTAGCGCCTTGCGCTGCAGCTGCGAAAGGCGGTCGAGCACGCTTAGGCGCGAATGGTATCTGTCGATACGCTCCGCGGCGGCCGCATGTTCCTCACTTTCGGAAACGGCTGCGCCAGCATCTCCTCCGCTTTTGCCCTGCGCGGTTTCCGGGAATACCGGCAGCTGCAACATCGGTTTTGGCAGGATGACGTCCAAGTTTGTCTCAGCCATTTTTTGGAAGGTTAACGCGGTATCTACAACATCTTCGTAAGTGATGCGGATACCGTTCTTATAAAACTGGATGGCGTCCGCATCAAACAGGCCCGTCAGGCTGTAAGATGACAGTATTTTTTGAAGTTTTTGGTTCAGCTGCCCGATATCCTCCGCAATCGAAGGGCAGTTTATAAGCCCCCATTTTGCAAATGTATAGATGGCCAGCGTGACCAAATCTTGCAGCTGCGGATGCTGCTCCATCCGCAATGCGTCGTCCTCGTCAGCGTCCAGGTCGACCAGGCTTACTTCCGTTTTTTGTATATCAAAATGAAATACCAAGGAGCGCACAAAACCTTCCAGGATCAGCCGGTCACCCATAATAACAAAGTTTCCATTCCATACGACCTGGGCGTCCATTTGCTGGATCAGCTGGTTAAATAGTTTGATCTGTTCCCGATTGGCACTCAAGATGAGCATTTGGCATCCCTCATTTCTATTTACATTTTTCTATTTACATTTTTCTATTTACATTTTTCTATTTGCATTTTTATGCGCATGTTAATTTGCATTTTTGTTCCCTATTTCGTTTTTATGTGAACTTTTATTTTGGCGTGTTCTACCGGTAGCCGGCACGGCGCATCAGCCTGAGCATCCTGCGGCCGCCGGGGAATAAACAGAGTTCTTTTGGAGTCACCGCATGCAGCGTCAAAAGCAGCATAAAATAGATGGCCACCCCAAAGACGACGGCGATCGGGACGGTAATATATTTTTCTTTAACGAACTGGCTAAGGCCGAATTCCATAACCCAGCACAAGGAAGCCATAATCAGTCCGCAGACCGACGGCAGGATAAACGTCTTATAAAACTCCGGCACCCAAAATCCGCTTCGGAACAAAGCGATCTGATTAAGCAGCATAACACTTAAGCCAAATACTGCCATTGCCACCGTTACCGCATAAATCTGCAAGTTCGTAAATTTCAGCAGGACGACGAGCGTAACGACATGCAGCAGCAATCCGATCGCGCTGTTGACCACCGGGGTGCGCAGTTTGCCAATCCCCTGCAAAATACTGGCGCTTACCGTGGCCAGCGAATAAAAGATCACAGTAATGCCGCCTGCCAGCAGCAGCCCGGACGCCAGCCCCTGCGAATCATGGAATAAAAATTCCATAAGCGGCACGGACAGGAGCATTAATGCGAAAGCAGACGGCAATGCGATTAACATTGAAAAACGGATGGCAAGCTCAGTCTTTTCCGTAAGCCCGTCCCAGTCCTTATTCGCATGCGAAGCAGTAATCGTTGGAATGCAGGCTGCGCCAATTGCCGTTGCGACCGCAATCGGCAGGTTCACAAGTGTGCGGAATTTTCCGGAAAATACGCCCCAGCACAGCGCGATCTGTTCTTTCGGCGCTGCATCCGCCATCATATGCTTGAATATACCCTGTTCAAGGACAATGTTGATATTAAACAGAGCCGAAGCCGCCAGGATCGGCAGGATTGTTAGCAGCATCCGCCGCATCAGCACGCGCTGCGGCACACGCTTTCTGCGTTCCTGGCGTATTTTTCGCCTTAAATAGCGCTGGTAGCCTTTGTATAGGATATATAAAAACAGCAAGGAAACGAGCGCGCCTACCGTGGTGCCCAAAGAGGCGCCGGCTGCCCCATAGGCGGCGCGGTACCCGTTTTCATCCGCCAGGACTTTTCCGATACGCATGCCATAAGAGGCCAGGTAATAAGCAGCCAGTACGCTTACTACGGCGTTTACCAGCTGTTCTACGACCTGTGACACCGCGCTTGGGCGCATATTTTCCATCCCTTGGAAAAAGCCGCGCAAAACGCCCATCAACGCGGTCAGAAGCAGCGTCGGCGCCAGCACGCGCAGCGCATAAATACTAAGCGGCGTCTTAAAGATCGTATCTGTAATAAAGCCCGCGCACAAAAAAACAAGCGCGCATACAGCCCCTCCGGCAAGCAGTGCAAACGTAAACGCCGAACGCAGCACGCGGTATGCGTTGCGCAATTCCCCTTTGGTGCGGTACTCCGATACCAGGCGAGAAACCGCCATCGGCAGGCTGTAAGAGGAAATCAGCAGCAGGATATTATAAACGTCAAACGCACATCCATAATAATTATTGCCCAAATCCCCGATGATCGCAGTCAGCGGAATCCGATATATTAACCCAATAACCCTTCCCAAAATGGCTGCAGTCGCAAGTATCCCACCCTGCAGTAAAAAATCCTGGTTTTTATTTCTTTTTCCTCTCATAACACGCCTTTTCATTGCCTTTATTGCGTCTGTGTTGCATCCTCGTCAAATTGTACCCGCTCCGGATGTGCCTGGTCTACAATGCATACCCACGTCTTTCCCTGGTTCAGCGTTATTTCATTGCCGCTGCCGTCGAAATAATGGGTCGGGGAAAACGTATCTTCGCATTTCCACGTAACTTCTTCCGCCTTCCCGTTTGTCACATACCAGCCGCTTCCTTCACCGGTCGTTTGGATTTCCAGATAGCCATTGTCATCCAATGTACGGACGCTGGCATTTAGTATAAAAAGATTTTTGACAGCCAGC
>CASUON010000043.1 GCA_949457475.1 uncultured Lachnospiraceae bacterium | reverse complement strand
TTGAAAGAATGTTTCCTGCGTCAGTTCCTCGGCAAGTCCGCTGTCCTGCGTTAAGCCGTATAGATATTTGTATATCATGGCGGCGTTTTTCCTATAAATTTCATCCATTTTTTCTTTATCCATATCAGCACCTCATATTACAGATAGAATCTGTAATCATATATTGTTAGTTCTTTTCAAGTGCGATTTGTTACAAACATTTCTAATTTTTTCGCTTTTTCTAATAGCCAGATATAATCATATACGATTAGGCGAATAAAACAAGTGAAAAGGATGGGAGCTATTTTACATTCTGATAAAATAAGTGTATCGAGCAGGATAGTTGTCCATAGGGATTTTTTATGTGAAAAAACAAGCGGATTATGTGAAGAACGAGCAGGCATGCCGTTCTTATTATCTGGTATAATAATCCGGGCGGCCCACAATGATTAGAACATGTTTGAAAAGGAGGTATTTTAAGGCAAAAATGCGTACACTGAAAAGTATAATTAGCCGTTATATGCAGATAGTCACCCTTTTGCTAGTGGTGTTTTTCTTAGTGGCCATCTTTTATATCCAGGTAGTGAATGAACGGCGGCAGGCTTATGTGAGCGCGGTAGAAACGTTTTTCCAGTTCGAACAGGTTTTGGGGGAAAATAAGGAGGAACTGGCCGATTTAAAACAGGTCTACCGGGAAACCTGCCTGCACAACGCGGAGGCGATCGCCTATATTATAGAAGGGAACACCTCTGTGTTAGACAGTGTGGAGGAACTAAAGAAAATCGCCACAATGATAGAAGTCGATGAAATTCACATCTTTGACAAAAAAGGGCGTATTTTTTCGGGGACCCATCCGGCATATTATGACTTTACGTTTGACTCGGGCGAACAGATGCGGTTTTTTAAGCCTATGCTCGAGGACAAATCCCTTAGCCTCGTACAGGATATTACGCCTAATACGGCGGAAATGAAGATGATGCAGTATTCCGCCTTGTGGAGCCATGACGGAAAATTTATCGTACAAGTCGGCATGGAGCCAGTAAATGTTATGAAGGTCACGGAAAAAAACGAACTGTCCTATATTTTTTCCCTGCTGCGCGTCAATTCCGACGCCAATTATTATGCCATTAATAAGGAAAATGGAAGCATTGTCGGCTCTACCGATCTATCGTGCGTGGAAAAAAACAGTTTGGAAATAGGACTGGACCCCAATACGATCAGGTCGGACAATAATGGGTTCTATGCGGATGTAAACGGTATAAAATCCTATTGTGTGTTTATGGAGTCCGGTGAAAACTATATTGGACGCGTACTGCCATTTCGGGATATGTATCGGCGGGTTCCATCTACAATGGCGTGGATTGCGTTCTGCCTGATTGCCGCTGCGGTAATCTTGTACTATGTAGTTACTTGTTCTATGAACAAATATGTGATCGAAGGCATTCACAACATCAATGATAAACTCAACATCATTTCCCAGGGGAACTTAGACGAAAACGTTGATATCCAAAGCAGCGTAGAACTTGCGGAGCTAAGCTGTTATATCAACCAAATGAAACGGAGTATTTTGGACAACCGCCGTAAGATAACTTATATTATTGGCAAGACGAAAATGCCGATCGGGGTGTACGAATACAACCACTATATGAAAAGCGTGAGCATCAGCGAACACGTGCCGGAAATCCTTGCCCTGGAAACCGGGGAGTATGAACGCCTCTCCGCGGATTACAAGGTTTTCCAGGAATTTATTATTGACCTGCGCAGAAATATCGTTGACGATGAATCCTGCGTATATTCCTGCCGGGAGCGTTATGTCAAACTGGAAGAGGTCGAGCATAATGGCGATGTGTTCGGCGTTATTATTGACGTGACCGAAGAAATTGTAAAGCGTAAAAAAGTAGAGGATGAACGAGAGGCAAAGACCCGGTTCCTTTCCAACATGTCGCATGAGATCAGGACGCCGATCAACGCAGTGCTTGGCATGAACGAGATGATACTGCGCGAAGCCCAGGATAAGCAGATATTAACGTATGCGGCGAATATCAAAAGCTCCGGGAAGATGCTGTTGTTTTTGATCAACGATATTTTGGATATTTCAAAAATCGAATCCGGAAAAATGGAAATTATTCCGGTAGAATATGAGACGACGGCTTTGATTATGGATCTGTGGAACGTCATTTATCTGCGCGCAAAAGAAAAACAGCTGATATTTGCCGTGGAGACGGATGAAACGCTGCCTAGTGTATTGTACGGCGACGATGTGCGCATGAAACAGATTGTGACAAACCTTTTGACCAACGCGGTAAAGTACACGCCGCAAGGCAGCGTCAGGCTCCAGATTGCGTATGAACGCCAAAGCGACGAGGAACTGCTGCTTAAAATATCCGTGCAGGATACCGGCATAGGCATCCGTGAAGAAGATATGGGGAAGCTTTTTGAAAGTTTCCAGCGTCTGGACGAGCAGAAAAACCGGAATATCGAAGGGACGGGGCTCGGCATGAATATTACAATGTCATTGTTAAAGATGATGGGCGGTGATATGAAAGTCGAGAGTGAATACCAAAAAGGCTCTACCTTTACCGTGATCGTACCGCAGAAGATTATAAACGACGAACCCGCAGGCAGTTTCCAGATGATGCAGGAAACAAATACGCTGCATAATGGCAGTAAACAAAGCAGTTTTACGGCCCCGGAAGGCCGTGTGCTGGTGGTGGATGACAATGCAATGAACCTCACCGTGTTTAAGGCGCTATTAAAGCGGACAAAACTGCAGGTTACGACGGCGGAATCTGGAATGCAATGTTTAGAATACGTGCAGAAGCAGAAATTCCACATTATTTTTATGGACCATATGATGCCTAAAATGGATGGGATCGAGACGCTGCATGAAATAGAAAAGCTTGCGGCGCGTAACGATTTTCCAAATAAAGACACGCCGGTTATCGCGCTGACGGCAAACGCCGTGTCAGGCGCTAGGGAGATGTATCTGGCCGAAGGGTTTGCGGAATTTTTGACAAAGCCAATCAACGCGGAGCATATGGAACAAACTATCTGTAAATATCTTCCAGAAGGGCTTGTCCAAACGGCCAGGGAGGAGGGGTGCGATGTAGAAGTAAAAGACGGCGACAGCGCATACGACCGCTATCTGGAACAGGGGGTCTGCGTCCAAAACGGACTGAAGCATTCCAAAGGCGACATGGAAATCTATCTGGAGCTTGTGCGTATGTTTCTTCGGGACAAAAGTAAAATGGAGCTGCTGCGGCAGTATCTAACCACGCGTAACATGAAAGACTATGCGATTTTGGCGCATGCGTTAAAAGGAAACGCACGCACGCTCGGCGCGGATAAACTTGCGGATTTGGCATATGAGCATGAAATGCAAAGCAAAGCTGGGCAGGAAGACTATGTGGCCGCGCACTGGGAAGAATTGGAACAGGTATGGGCAGGCACGCTGGATACATTGGACGGAATTTATAAAGAATACGCCCCTGCGCAGGAAGAAGAGGGCCTTTTAGATAATGATGAAGTGCTCGAACTGCCGCAAGAGCGGCTGGATGAAATGGCGGCGTTGATCGATGATTTCCAAACGGATGAGGCGTTAGGACAGATAAAGGAATGGCTCAAAAGCCCCCTGCGCCAGGAGACGAGGCGGCGGCTTACGGATGTTTTGGCGGCAATCGAGGACGAGTTTGATGAAGACAAGGCGATCGAGATTTTAGTAAAGAATACGGAGGATGATGAAAAATGACACACAAAAAAAACATTGTGGCAGTAGACGACAGCGGCATTATATTAAAGATGCTTGAAAAGCTGCTGGGCGAAGAATATGCGTACATGGGGTTTTCAAAAGGGATGCGCGCCCTTAAATATTTAAAGGAGGCGCGCACGCCGGATTTGATTATTTTAGATATCGAGATGCCGATTATCGACGGGTATGAAATGCTTGAAATGATACGCAAAAAAGAGGAGCTGAAAGAAACGCCAGTCCTATTTCTGACTTCGAACAATGATAAGGAACACGTCGTAAAAGCGATAAAGGCCGGCGCGAACGACTATATCGTAAAACCGGTGGATGAAAACGTGTTTATGGATAAGGTGCGAAAGCTGCTAAAGGAAGAGAAATATAGCTGGGATAATGTGTAAATAGTGCGGTATTTTGGTATAGAGTATTTTGGTATAGAGGAATTTTTCGATTGTAAAATCCGTTAAAATATGATAAAATTACCACCCAAGAACAACCGGATTTCGAGCCGGTTGTTACCAGAGACCATAAGTTAGAGCAGACAGAGCAAGGAGAATAAGCAGATTATGAGCATTCGGATTGGAATTTTAGGTTATGGAAACCTTGGGCGCGGCGTGGAATGCGCGGTAAAACAAAATGACGATATGGAGCTGGTTGCCGTATTTACCCGCAGGAATCCGCAGGACGTGCCGATTTTGACCGCCGGGGTGCCGGTATATCCTGTAGACGAGGTAGCAGGGCACCAGTCGGAAATAGACGTCTTGATCCTCTGCGGCGGCAGCGCTACAGACCTGCCGGTACAGACGCCAGAGTATGTAAAATATTTTAATGTCGTGGACAGCTTTGATACGCACGCAAAAATCCCGCAGCATTTTGCACGGGTGGACGAAGCCGCCGTGGAGGCGGGCAAGGTAGCGGTCATTTCTGTGGGCTGGGACCCGGGCATGTTTTCTTTAAACCGCGTCTATGCAAACGCGATTCTGCCGGATGGACAGGATTATACCTTCTGGGGCAGGGGCGTAAGCCAGGGCCATTCGGACGCGATCCGCAGGATTGCAGGCGTGGCGGACGCCAGGCAGTATACCGTCCCAGTACAAGAATCGCTGGACGCGGTAAGGAACGGGGAGACGCCTGCGCTTACTACCCGTCAAAAACATACGCGGGAGTGCTTTGTTGTGGCGAAGGAAGGTGCGGATTGCGGCCGGATAGAACAGGAGATCAAGCAGATGCCAAATTATTTCGCCGATTATGATACGACGGTGCACTTTATTTCACAGGAAGAGTTAAACGAACAGCACAGCGGCATCCCGCACGGCGGTTTTGTGATCCGCAACGGATGTACGGGCTGGGAGCGTGAACATCGGCATGTCGTGGAATACCGTTTAAAGTTAGACTCCAATCCGGAGTTTACCGCGTGTGTGCTTGCCGCTTACGCGCGCGCGGCTTACCGTATGAACCAGGAGGGCGGCAGCGGGTGCAAGACAGTGCTGGATATCCCGCCGGCTTACCTGTGCCGGCAAAGCGGCGACGAGCTGCGCCGGGACATGCTGTAAGGAAATGGCTGTAGCTGTATGAACCTGATTTTTTTGGACGTGGACGGCGTGCTCAATTCATCCGCGTATTTTGACGCGTTGCTGGAAGACGACTTGGAAGACGGCGCACGGTATGAAATCTGCGAATATTATTTGCAGATGCTTGCAAAAATCTACCACGAGTGCCAGGCGCAGATCGTCCTTAGTTCATCGTGGCGTACGCTGCAGGGCCGGGACGACCGGGAGGCCCACTCCATGTACCGCTACTTGGAGGACTCGCTTGCCCGGTATGGCATGCAGATTATGTCCCAGACGCCGGTAATCGGCATGGACAGGCCAAAAGAGATATCGGCGTGGTTAGATAGCCGTACAGACCGGGATCAATTGCGCTTTGTCAGCCTAGACGACAACTTTGAAAAAGCGGACTATGCCCGGTATGGGATCGCCCATTGCCTAGTGCGTACCAATTTCGTATGCGACACGCTCTCCGGGGGCGGTTTGTGCAAACGGCAGGCGGCGCGCGCAATCCATAAGTTAAAATGGCATCCCGCGCTTGTGCGCGTGCTTTCGTATATGGAATAGCAAGCGGCAGGCGGCGCTAAATGAAAATGGCATCCCGCGCCTGTACGCGTGCTTTTGTATATGGAATAGCAAGCGGCGGCTTAAGAATATAAAGCGAAAAGGGGAAAAACCTTCGAATCTTTGAAACGACCGCTTTTCGCAGGGCAATCCGGCATTTTTGCTTGCGTGTAGAAAAAGATTGTGCTAGGATAGAAAAAAATGCAGTGAAAGAGACTCTTGTCTCCAGACGCCGACAGGAATACAGCGCCACCGACTGAGAGCGCTGTTTGGAAGAGGGGATAAAGGGAACACTCTGGAGCAGACCGGTTGAACAGGCAGTAGGCCGGTACGTTGTGCGCGTTAAGCACCAATTATCGAGAGTGGGGTTTTTTGGTTTTGCCGGAAGGCCCAATGCGGGTGGTACCGCGGATAATACGCCAGATTATTCGCCCCGGAATACAAAACCAGTATTCCGGGGTTTTTTGCGTACTGTGGCAGCCCATAGCCAAAAGGCAGGATGCGGGGATGGGACAGAAGATGGTATTCGATGTTAAAACCGCTGGGAGATCAGAAAAGGAGAGTGCAGCAATGAGTAAACGTTACAGGGATGTCGTATTAAAAGAAGTAAGTGAAGCAGATATTGGCAAAGAACTGCGGATTGCAGGGTGGGTGGAAAATATCCGCGACCATGGCGGCGTATCGTTCCTCGACCTGCGGGATATGTATGCGGTGATGCAGGTGGTCGTCCGCGACAGCAGCCTGTTAAAGGGCATCCGCAGGGAGCAGGCGCTGTCGGTACAAGGATGTGTGGAAAAACGGGACGAAGAGACGTACAACCCGAAAATCCCAACCGGCACGATTGAGCTGGAGGCGCACGAGATACAGATTTTAGGGGAAGTGTACCAGACGCTTCCGTTTGAAATCCAAACGAGCAAGGAAGTGCGGGAAGACGTCCGGTTAAAGTACCGCTACTTGGATCTGAGGAACCAAAAGGTAAAAGAAGCGATTATTCTGCGGTCAAAGGTGATTTCGTTTTTGCGCAGCAAGATGGAAGCGCTTGGTTTTCTGGAAATCCAGACGCCGATTTTGTGTTCGTCGTCCCCGGAAGGGGCAAGGGACTACTTGGTGCCGTCCAGAAAGCACAAAGGCAAGTTCTACGCCCTTCCGCAGGCGCCGCAGCAGTATAAGCAGCTGCTGATGGTGTCCGGGTTTGACAAATATTTCCAGATCGCGCCGTGTTTTCGGGATGAAGACGCGCGCGCAGACCGTTCGCCCGGGGAGTTTTACCAGCTGGATTTTGAAATGAGCTTTGCAGACCAAGAGGAAGTGTTCGCGGTCGGGGAAGAAGTCATGACCGCGGTATTTCAAACGTTTGCGCCGCAGGGGGCAGAAATTACAAAAGCGCCGTACCCGGTAATCAGCTATGAGCAGGCCATGCTGGAATTTGGCACGGATAAACCGGACCTACGCAATCCGCTGCGGGTAATGGATGTGACGGAGTTTTTCCAAAAGTGCACATTCCGGCCGTTTCTGGGCAGGACGGTACGGGCGATCCGCGTCCATGCGCAGATGTCGAAAGGGTTCCATGAGAAGCTTTTAGCGTTTGCAGTCGGTATCGGCATGAGTGGGCTGGGCTATTTGGAAGTTTTGGAAGACGGCAGTTTTAAAGGGCCGATCGACAAATTTATCCCGGATGGCTGCAAAGGGGAATTCCGGGCGCTGGCGGGGCTTTCAGCAGGAGATACGATCTTTTTTATGGCAGACAAAAAGGAGCGCGCAGCTTATTTTGCAGGCATGATTCGCACCGAACTTGGGGAAAAGCTGGATTTGATCGAAAAAAACGCGTTTCGTTTTTGTTATATTAACGACTTCCCAATGTATGAAAAAGACCCGCAGACAAAGAAGATCGGCTTTACCCACAACCCGTTTTCCATGCCGCAGGGCGGTTTAGAAGCGTTAAATACAAAAGACCCGCTGGATATTTTGGCCTACCAGTACGATATTGTATGTAATGGGGTAGAGCTTTCTTCCGGCGCGGTGCGCAACCACGACGTACAGATAATGGCGCGGGCGTTTGAAATCGCGGGCTATGACGAGCAGGCGCTTACAACAAAATTCGGCGCCTTGTACCAGGCGTTCCAGTTCGGCGCCCCGCCGCACGCGGGCATGGCGCCTGGCATTGACCGTATCCTTATGCTGCTGCGGGGCGAGGAAAATATCCGCGAGGTGATCGCCTATCCGATGAACGGGAACGCGCAGGATCTGATGTGCGGCGCGCCGGATACGCTGACCGAGCAGCAGCTGCGGGAAGTGCATATCAAAGTGCGCGCGTAGGTGTTTGCATCTTTGCATCGAAAGGCAAATTAGGATGTGCATCCATGTCGAAAAATTGCGGCATAAAATGCGCGTATAGGCGTTTGCGCCGAAAGGCAAACCGGGATGCCTGGTTATGTCGAAAAACTGCGGCGCAAAATGCGCGCGTAGGCAAGAATGGGAAAGGAAAGAGTGGCGTTTATGGCAAATGTAATTACGGATGAAACGATCGACTATGTAGGCATCCTTGCCAAACTGGAATTGTCCGGGGAGGAGAAGGAGGCAGCCAAAAAAGATATGGCGCGTATGCTGGATTATATCGACCAGCTAAACGAACTGGACACGGCGGGCGTCGAGCCGATGTCCCACGTATTTCCAGCGACGAATGTATTCCGGGAAGACGTGGTGACAAACGGGGACGGGCGGAAAGAGGCGTTGGCAAATGCCCCTGCGCGCAAGGACGACAGTTTTGTCGCGCCAAGGACGTTCCATGAATAAGGGGAGGAATCGCATGAGTTTAACAAGTTTAACCGCTGTTGCGCTGGGCCGGCTGATCCAGGCGAAGGAAGTATCTGTAGAAGAGGCCGTGCGGGACGCGCTTGGCCAGATCCGGGAAAAAGAGGCGGGCGTCCACAGCTTTATATCTATTGACGAAGAAGGCGCGATCGAACAGGCGCGCGAAGTCCAAAAGAAAATTGACGACGGGCAGCTTGCAGGCCCTCTGGCGGGGGTTCCGGCCGCGGTCAAAGACAACCTGTGCACGAAAGGGCTGCGCACGACCTGCGGATCAAAGATGCTGGCTGATTTTGTGCCGACTTATACGGCGCAGGCAGTGGCAGACCTGCGCCGTGCGGGGGCCGTTATCCTTGGCAAGACAAATATGGATGAATTTGCAATGGGTTCTACGACCGAGACGTCTTATTTTGGGGCGACGAAAAACCCGTGGAACGAGGCGTATGTGCCGGGCGGCTCATCCGGCGGGTCGTGCGCGGCAGTGGCGGCGGAACAAGTTAGTTATGCGCTGGGTTCGGATACCGGCGGCTCGATCCGCCAGCCGAGCGCATTCTGCGGCGTGACCGGCATCAAGCCAACGTATGGGAGCGTGTCCCGCTACGGGCTGGTCGCTTATGGCTCGTCGCTCGACCAAATTGGGCCGGTCGCAAAAGACGTAACGGACTGCGCCGCCATCCTGGAGGCAATTGTTACTTACGACCCAAAAGATTCCACATCCGTCAAAAGGGCGGATACGGATTTTATGTCCGCGCTCGTGGATGATGTAAAAGGGATGAAGATCGGCGTTCCGAGGGATTATTTTACCGAAGGGCTGGAGCCGGAAATAAATGCGGCGATCCAAAACGCCATGCAGGTTTTGAAACAAAAAGGAGCGCAGGTGGAAACCTTTGACTTAAGCTTGGTGCAGTACGCAATTCCAGCGTATTATGTCATTGCGTGCGCGGAGGCCAGCTCCAACCTGGAGCGGTTTGACGGGGTGAAATACGGTTACCGCACGCCGGAATATGACGGCCTGCACCAGATGTATAAAAAGAGCCGCTCCGAAGGGTTTGGCGCGGAAGTAAAACGCCGGATTATGCTCGGCTCTTTTGTATTAAGCTCCGGCTACTACGACGCGTATTATTTAAAAGCGCTGCGCACCAAAGCGCTGATCTGCCAGGCGTTTGACCGGGCGTTTGCGTCTTACGACATGATCCTAGGGCCAGCTGCGCCGACGACGGCGCCGCGCATTGGCAGCAGCCTGTCCGACCCGATCAAAATGTATTTGGGCGATATCTATACGGTTGCGGTAAACCTGGCGGGGCTGCCCGGAATTTCGATACCGGTAGGCCTGGACGCAAAGGGGCTGCCGATTGGGATGCAGCTGATCGGCGACCGTTTCCAGGAAAAAAAGATCTTACGCGCGGCATATGCGTTTGAGCAGGCGCGGCCATATGTGCATTGTAAGGGGAGCAAACAGCGGAAAGGAGCGGCGGAAAATGGAAGGGGATAAAACAAGGCTAAGGGCAAAAATGCGTAAGGGCAGCAAGCAGCAGGAAGGAGCGGCGGAAAATGGAAGGGTATGAAACAGTGATTGGGCTGGAAGTGCATGTGGAGCTTGCGACAAAGACAAAGATTTTCTGCGGCTGTTCGACCGCGTTTGGCGCGAAGCCAAATGCGCATACATGCCCGGTATGCACAGGGATGCCAGGGTCGCTTCCCGTATTGAATAAACAGGTCGTAGCATATGCGGCGGCCGTAGGATTGGCACTAAACTGCGAGATTGCAAAATTCAGTAAATTTGACCGCAAAAATTATTTTTATCCGGATAACCCGCAAAATTACCAGATTTCCCAGCTGTACCTGCCAATCTGTAGTAACGGCAGGGTAGAAATTGACGTGGACGGCGTAAAAAAGTGGGTTGGCATCCATGAAATCCATATGGAAGAGGACGCGGGCAAGCTAGTGCACGATGAATGGGAAGACGCGTCGTTAATTGACTATAACCGTTCCGGCGTGCCGCTGATTGAAATTGTATCCGAGCCGGATATGCGAAGCGCCGCGGAAGTAGTCGCCTATCTGGATAAGCTGCGCATGACGATCCAGTACCTGGGCGCGTCCGACTGCAAGCTGCAAGAAGGCTCTATGCGTGCCGACGTAAACCTGTCGGTGAAAAAAACGGGCGATGCCGCATATGGGACCCGTACAGAAATGAAAAACTTAAATTCGTTTAAGGCCATTACAAGGGCGATCGAGCATGAGACAAACCGCCAGATTGACCTGTTGGAGTCTGGCGAGGCCGTGATACAAGAAACCAGGCGCTGGGATGACGCAAACGGCTATTCTTACGCGATGCGTTCCAAAGAGGACGCGCAGGATTACCGTTATTTTCCAGAGCCGGATGTAATGCCGCTTACAATCAGCGACGCATGGCTGGACGAAATCCGCGCGGCGCAGCCGGAGCTTCGGGAGGAAAAAATGGCGCGGTATAAGCAGCAGTACGGGCTGCCGGATTACGACGCGGCGATCCTTACCGCATCCAAGAGGATGGCGGACGTTTTTGAACAGGCAGCAAAAATCTGCAACAAGCCGAAAAAAGTATCAAACTGGCTGATGGGCGAGACGATGCGGCTGCTAAACGAAGCGGGCAAAGAGCCGCAGGATATTGCCTTTTCCCCGGAGAATCTGGCAAAGCTGGTGGAACTGGCGGATTCCGGCACGGTTACCAATACGGTTGCAAAAGAGGTATTTGCGGTTGTATTTCGTGATAATATCGACCCGGAAACGTATGTCAAAGACAAAGGACTGGCGGCGGTCAACGACGAAGGGGAACTGCGTAGCGTCGTAACGCGGGTGATTGCCGGCAATCCAAAATCAGTAGCGGATTACCGAAACGGCAAAGATAAGGCGATCGGTTTTTTAGTAGGACAGACAATGAAAGAAATGAAAGGGAAGGCGAACCCGGGGATGGTGAACCAGCTGTTAAAGGAAATGCTCCAATGAAAGAAGAAACAAGCAAGCGGCATGAATGCCAGGATACAGAAAAACGAAAACGGATTTTTTTCCGTTGCGATGGAAATGCAGCGATTGGCTCCGGGCATGTGATGCGCTGCCTTTCTATTGCCGCGGCGGCAAGCGGGCAGTACCACGTTGTATTTTTGACGGCGGATAACAGTTTTTGCCCGCTGTTTGCGTCGCATGGCTACGAGGCGTTTGTGTTTCAGACCGATTATACATCCATGGAGGCGGAGCTGGAGCAGTTTCTACCTATCATAAATGAGCAGCAGCCGGACGCTGTATTTGTGGATTCTTATTATGTAACGGCCGCCTATTTAGCCGCGCTGCAACAGGCGCTGCAACCATTTGGCGGCAGGCTTATCTATCTGGACGATGTGATGGCGTTTGCCTATCCGGCGGACATACTGGTCAATTACAATATTTACGGCCCGGACCAGGAAACAAAGTACCGCAGCCTTTATGAAAATGCCGGCATACGGCTGCCGCAGCTGCTGCTTGGGACGTCCTACGCCCCGCTTCGGCGGGAATTTTCGCAGCTGCCGCAGCGAAAGGTCAACCGGGAGGCTGCCCATATCCTAGTCTCAACCGGCGGGGCCGATGCGGAGCATGTCGCGCTGCAGGTATGCCGTTGTATGGTCGCGCGCTGCCAAGAAGTTTTGTATATGAACCAGGGGGTGGATCCGGCGGACATGCCGGGAGCCGGCGAACTGGAAAAGCAGCAGGAGACGGACGCGGAAGATGCGCCAAAAAGAAGCTGGGAGGGAGGGCTGCCCGGGATGGATTGCCCGCAGGCAGCTTTTACGGAAAGCAGCGCTCCGCTGACCTTCCACTTTATTATAGGGGCGTTGAACCAGGATAAAGAACAGATAGAAACGCTGGTAGAAACGCTGCATGAAATGCAGAAAGAAACGTTGCATGAAAGGTTGGTAAAAGCGCCTGGAGAGAATGCGTTTTCCGATAATGCAAAAAACCCTGCGCTTGGAATAGATGTAGGGAAACATAATACAAAGATAGACGTAAAACTGCATTACAATGTCTCGGATATGCAAAAGCTGATGTCGGATGCGGATTTGGCGATTTCCGCGGCCGGGAGCACGCTGTACGAACTATGCGCGACGCAGACGCCGACGGTTACATACGTGCTTGCGGACAATCAGATTCCGGGGGCGGAGGGGTTTGTAAGGCATGGGATATTGTGTTCGGTAGGCGATATCCGGACAGATGCGGATTATCCAAAGAAGCTTTTGGACGCCGCGCTTTCACTTGCCGGGGACTATGAAAAACGCTGTAGGGTTGCCAAGCGGCAAAGGCAGGTTGTAGACGGCGCTGGCGCAGGCCGGATACTCGCTGACTGCATGCGAAAATTACGTTGACATGCATGGTAAATTTTTCTATACTAAAGATAGAAAATTTTCGAGGATAAGGAGAACAGATATGAAAAACTATGCATTCGGTGTGGATATCGGAGGAACAACAATTAAGATGAGCCTGTTTGAAATGACCGGGGAGATGCTCGACAAATGGGAGATACCGACGAATACGGCAAACAACGGCAGCTCGATACTCGATGACGTTGCGGGGGCAATTGAACAAAAACTGGAGCAAAAGCAGATTTCAAAGAGCGATGTGGCAGGCATTGGCGTAGGCGTGCCGGGGCCTACCATACGTGGGGCGGAAGTCGTGCGGTGCGTAAATCTAGGATGGGGCCATGTAAATGTCGCACAGGTACTCGGGGGAAAAACCGGGCTGCGGGTAAAGATCGGAAATGACGCAAACGTGGCCGCGCTTGGCGAAATGTGGCAGGGCGGCGGCATGGGCTACCGCAATGTGATTATGGTTACGCTGGGAACTGGCGTCGGCGGCGGCATTATTGTAGACGGCAAGATCGTAAACGGCGCAAACGGCGCAGGCGGAGAGATTGGGCATATCTTCGTCGACGAACAGGAGACGGAAGTATGCGGCTGTGGAAAACGCGGCTGCTTGGAGCAGTACGCGTCCGCGACCGGAATTGTAAGGCTGGCAAAACGCGCGCTTGCTGCGGATACAGCGCCATCTTCCATGCGCGGCATTGAAAACCTTACGGCAAAAGACGTGCTGGACGCCGCAAAAGCAGGGGACGCCAAAGCGTTGAAAGTAATAGAGCGTATGGGCAAGCTGCTCGGCACATCGCTGGCAAACATTGCGTGCGTAGTAGACCCGGAAATTATTGTAATCGGCGGCGGCGTGTCTAAGGCCGGCGTCATTATTACCGACGTTATCCGGAAATATTTTATGAACCGTACATTCAGTTCGTGCAGAAATACCGAATTTTCCCTAGCGACGCTTGGCAATGACGCAGGCGTGTATGGATGCGTTTATATGCTATTAAATGATTAAAAGCCGTGGAATCGTCAAAACAGACAGGAAATTCACGGATGTGGAGGAACTATGAAACTGATTATCCAGATTCCGTGTTACAATGAGGCGCAGACGTTAGAAATTGCCTTAAATTCGCTGCCAAAGCAGATCGACGGGATCGATACCATTGAGTATTTGATTATAAACGACGGGAGCGAAGACGATACTGTGGAAGTGGCGCGCAGATGGGGCGTGGACTACGTTGTAAATTTCCGCACAAACCGCGGGCTTGCGAAAGGGTTTATGGCGGGGCTGGACGCATGCCTGCGCAACGGGGCGGACATTATTGTCAATACGGATGCGGATAACCAGTATGAAGGCGCGGATATTGAAAAGCTGGTACGGCCAATTTTGGAAGGCAGGACGGATATCGTAATCGGCGCGCGTCCAATTGACGATACGCCGGACTTCTCCCCGCTGAAAAAAAAGCTCCAGCATTTTGGGAGCTGGGTCGTGCGCAAGGCAAGCAAATCAACTATACCGGACGCGCCGAGCGGCTTTCGCGCGTACAGCAGGGAGGCCGCAATGCGGCTGAATGTGACGAATGAATATACGTATACGTTAGAAACGATCGTCCAGGCCGGGCGGACAAAGCTGGCTATGGATGCGGTCCCGGTTCGTACGAACGAGGAAATTCGCCCGTCCAAGCTGATGAAAAGCATGGCGTCTTATATTAAAAAGTCTATATTGACGATCGGGCATGTATTTATGCTGTATAAGCCGCTCCAGTTTTTTGTCACAATTGGCAGCGTCATTTTCCTGCTGGGTGTAGTGGTCGGGATCCGTTTTCTTGTCTTTTATTTCCATGGCCTTGGAAACGGCCATATCCAGTCGCTGATTTTGGCCGCCATATTGCTGCTGCTTGGTTTTGAAACGGTGCTCGTGGGGCTGTTGGCCGATGTGATCGCCTCCAACCGCAAGATTTTAGAAGATGTGCAGTACCACGTGCGCCGCATGGATTACGACGGCGTCCGGATTTTGGAAAGCGGCGGCGACGCGGAGAAAGCAAATAGCGAAAAAGAGCCGTCGTCTTGAGAAGCGGCCCAAAAAGCGAAGCGTTGCAAGCAATTTGTGAAAAAGATCCGTCGTCTTGAGAAGCCGGCCCAAAAAGCGAAACGTTGCAAGCAGATAGCGAAAAGGAGCCGTCGTCTTGAGAAGCGGCCCAAAAAAGCGAAACGTTGCAAGCAAGCGGTTTGTGAAAAATAGTCGGCGGAGTGCGTGGCAGGTGTAGAAGTAGATGAAAACCAGGATTTGTAAGGAAAAAATTAAAATTTATGTAAAATATGTGGGTAATGCAATCTCTGCATTATCCATTCTTTTCGTTTTATCAGCCCTTGCGGAAATCGGCATTGGCCTGCCCGGGGTTTCCGACTGGCGGGTTTTTGTGCTGCCTGTGGCCGCAGGGGTAGTCCTAAAAACAGCTACGGTCTTCCTGTCGGCAAGCGCCTGGGTGCATTGGCTGGAATTTTATTCAGGGAAGGGGTGTAGCCGCAAGGAGGCGCTACGCGTCTACGCAAAGGCAAATATCGGAAAATATATGCCCGGAAATGTCATGCATTATGTGGAGCGCAATTTATTTGCGGGGAAACTGGGGCTTTCACAAAAGCAGATAGCGGCGGCAAGCATGTCCGAAGTTGCCAGCTTGGCGTTTTCTGCAATCTGCATGGGGCTTGTGCTGGCATTTTCCCAAGTATATGCCGCCCTTTGCGCAATCTGTAAATCACTGCATTGGAATTTACCGCTGGCGGCTGCCTTTGGCGTGGGCGCTTTGTGCATTGTGCCGATATGCCTAGTCCTATACTCTAAAAAAGGCATCCTGCGAACGTTTTTCTATTGTTTTTGCGTCAACTGCGCGGTATTGTTGACGTTGGGGGCGATCCTAGTGCTGATATACAGCTGCTGGGTACGGCCGCCAGGCTTATGGCAGGCGGTGCAGATGGCCGCCGCCTATATGATCGCATGGGTGCTTGGATTTATCATACCAGGCGCGCCAGGGGGGATCGGCATCCGGGAGCTGGTTTTAACGCTGCTCTTATCGCCGGTTGTTGGAAAAGATTGTATTGTAACGCTGGGCGTTTGGCACCGCCTGATTACTGTGCTGGGCGATTTTGCGGCGTATTTTGTGCGCAAATGGGGTTGCTTTTCACGGGGTGGGGATATGCAGGATATACTATAAAAAGAACAATAATAGGTTGTTATCCCGCAGTTAAATTCTGGAACAGTTTTTAAGTTTTG
>CASUON010000042.1 GCA_949457475.1 uncultured Lachnospiraceae bacterium | reverse complement strand
GCGGTCAATCTCCGGTCCGTCCGGTATGGAATACTTTTGCAGAATGCCTGGGACTTCTTGCATTCCGTAGCGGAACATCAGGACGGGCCTGCTGTTTGGTTCCGGCGTCCGGGATGCAAAATATAGTATATTCTGCCCGTGAAAAGTAACGATTGCCGATAAGGGAAGAATAAGAAACCGCTATACGGATTGCCGTTATGGGAAATATATGATACACTGGAAAAAGTAGAAGGAGAAAAGAATGAAAGGTGTAAGTGTACAGCGCTTTGCTGATTTATTTAAAATGAAAAACCTGACCGAAGAAATTGACCTGGAAGCATTGGAGATTACCGTGTCGGAAATCAACCGCCCGGCGTTGCAGTTTTGCGGATATTTCGAACACTTCTCGGAAGAGCGGGTGCAGATCGTCGGGATGGTCGAATATGCGTATTTACAGCAACTAGAGCCAGAGCGGCGGAAAAAATCGTTTGAAGATTTCTTAATCCATGATATTCCGTGTATCGTCTTTTGCCGCGGGCTGATCCCGGCAGACGACTTTATCCGCGCTGCCGTAAAGAACAATGTAGCGGTGCTCAGTACAGAACGCAAGACCTCTAGCATTACTGCGGAAGTCATACGCGTATTAAATGAAGAGCTTGCCCCGTGCATTTCGATCCATGGCGTGCTGGTAGACGTCTATGGGGAAGGTCTTTTGATTATGGGCGAGAGCGGAATTGGCAAGAGCGAGGCAGCCTTGGAGCTGATACGGCGCGGGCACAGGCTTGTGACCGATGACGTAGTAGAAATCCGCAAGATCAATGAGCGCACGCTGATCGGCACGTCGCCGGATGTGATCCGCTATTTTATCGAACTGCGCGGCATCGGGATTATTGACGTCAAGGCGTTGTACGGCGTGGAATGTGTCAAGGAAAAACAGAGCATTGATTTTGTTATCAAGCTGGAAGACTGGAAACGCGACAACGAATATGACCGTATGGGGATGGAAGAAGAATATATTGAATTCCTTGGGGTCAAAGTTGTATGCCATTCACTGCCAATCCGTCCGGGGCGGAATCTGGCGGTAATCTGCGAAGCGGCGGCGGTCAACCATCGGCAGAAGAAAATGGGCTACAATGCGGCGCAGGAGCTGTACCGTCGTGTACAGGAAAACCTGAGCAGGGAAAGTTAACGCATACGCAAGATGCCGGCGCCCAAAAAGAGGAATCCTATCGCGAGAAATATTATAAACAATAGGCATAGCAATTAATAGAAAAATAAGAATCATAATTTGCATAAAAATAAGTAGAAAAATAAGTAAAAAATAAGCATAAATATGAAAGTGGGAGATTTGAGAAATGGAAAGACAGAATGCATGGGCAAAATACCCAACCGACAACAGAGAGCACGTATTTCAATTTGCCGAGAATTACAGGCAGTTTATTTCCGGGTGCAAAACAGAACGGGAGTGTGTTTCCAAATTTGAGAAAATGGCGCAAAACGCTGGTTTTACAAATATAGAGGAGATCATTCGCTCCAAAGAGGCTTTAAAGCCGGGAGATAAAGTGTACGCCGACATTATGGGAAAATCCATGGTGATGTATGTGATCGGTGAAGAACCGATGGAAAAGGGCATGAATATCCTTGGGGCGCATATCGATTCGCCAAGGCTGGATATAAAGCAAAACCCATTGTATGAAGATACCGGGATGGCTATGCTGGATACGCATTATTACGGCGGTGTGAAAAAGTACCAGTGGGTGGCGATCCCGCTCGCACTGCACGGCGTATTTGTAAAAAAAGACGGAACGACTGTACCTGTCAGCATCGGCGATAAGCCTGGCGACCCAGTGTTTGGCGTCAGCGACCTGTTGATCCACCTTGCGGATGAGCAGCTCCAGAAAAAGGCAGCCAAAGTAGTAGAAGGCGAAAACTTGGATATTCTGATCGGTAGCATTCCGGCAGGGGAAAAGAACGACAAAAATGGCGAAAAGGTAAAAGACCTTGTAAAAGCCAATATTATGCGTATTCTGGAGCAGGAATACCAGATCGAAGAAGAAGATTTCCTGTCTGCAGAGATTGAAGTGGTGCCGGCAGGGGAGGCACGCGATTATGGATTTGACCGCAGCATGATTATGGGCTACGGGCATGACGACCGGGTATGCGCTTATCCGTCCTTTATGGCGATCTTAGATCTGGGGCTTGTGCCGAAACGTACGAGCGTATGCCTGCTGGTCGATAAAGAGGAAATCGGGAGCGTAGGCGCTACTGGGATGCAGTCTCGTTTCTTTGAAAATGTTACAGCAGAAGTATTGAACGCTATGGGACAGTATAGCGAGCTGACCTTGCGCCGCGCCCTCGCGCATTCAAAAATGCTGTCTTCGGATGTCAGCGCGGCATTTGACCCGAATTATCCGGAAGTATCGGAGAAGAAAAATACGGCGTATTTTGGCAAAGGACTTGTTTTTAATAAATATACAGGCGCTAGGGGAAAGAGCGGGTCGAACGACGCCAATGCGGAATATATCGGCCATTTGCGCGATATCTTTGATCGCAATCACATTGCGTTCCAAAGTTCGGAGCTTGGAAAAGTTGACCAGGGCGGCGGCGGAACGATTGCCTATATTCTGGCAAATTATGGCATGGAAGTCATTGACAGCGGGGTGGCGGTATTAAATATGCACGCGCCATGGGAGATTATTAGCAAAGTGGATTTATACGAAGCGTACCGTGGATATTGCGTGTTCCTAAAAGAGGCGTAAGGGAAGAATTGGTGCGAAAAGGGTAATGGATTAGAAAATAAGAAAAATAATTAAGGAAAGCAGAAAGAAAATCAATATGGACAAATCAGCATTATATAGCAGCCTGCGCGGCATTCTTTCCGAGGAACAGATACGATGCGAAGAACCAATGAGCCTGCATACGACGTTTCGTGTCGGCGGCCCGGCGGATTATTTTGTAACTCCGTCGGCCACGCAGGCGGCGGATGTCATTGCATTATGCCGTAGCGGGCAGGTGCCGTACCAGATTATTGGAAACGGCAGCAACCTGCTTGTAGGCGACCAGGGAATCCGCGGCGTTGTGATCGCATTTTCCCGGCAGTCAGCTCGCGTGCAGCTGCAGGGTGGCCGGATCGTCGCCGAAGCCGGCGCTCTGTTGTCGCAGGTCGCGCACTGCGCTTATGAAGCTGGGCTTGGCGGGCTGGAATTTGCAGCGGGGATCCCAGGGTCGGTCGGCGGCGGAGTCGTTATGAATGCCGGGGCGTATGGCGGGGAGCTCAAAGATGTGCTTATCCAGGTGAAAGTGCTGGACGAAACAGGCGCGCTTTGTACGGTCAGCCGGGAAGGTTTGGAGTTGTCCTATCGGCACAGCTGTATTCCAGAAAAAGGGATGACGGTACTCGAGGCGGAATTTGAACTGCATCCAAAGACGCAGGAAGAAATTCAGGCGCAGATGGATGATTATAAAACCCGCAGGCTGGAAAAGCAGCCGCTGGAATATCCGAGCGCTGGCAGTACGTTTAAACGGCCGCAGGGGTATTACGCCGGAAAATTGATTATGGATGCCGGACTAGCCGGGTTTACGGTTGGCGGCGCGCAGGTGTCAGCCAAGCATTGCGGGTTTGTGATTAATACCGGCGCCGCGAGTGCGGCAGACATACGCAGCCTGATCCGTCAGGTGCAGCAGCGCGTGCTGGAGAAGTTTGGGGTTGCACTGGAAATGGAAGTAAAGTGTGTGGGCGAGTTTTAACACAAAAGCTGCCGTATGCCTGCATGCGGCCGTTACGGGAAAGGGGGAAAATGAATATGCGTTTCGTAATTTTGACAGGGGTATCAGGAGCCGGAAAAAGTACGGCGCTTAAAATGATGGAAGATATGGGTTATTATTGCGTGGATAACCTGCCGATACCGCTTGTAGAGCGGTTTATCGAATTATCAGATTCCGCCAGTACAGAGCTGCAGAAAGTTGCCGTCGGCATAGACATCCGCAACGGGCAGAATCTGGATGAAATGCGCGATGTGCTAGTACGTCTGCAGGCGGAAGGCCGTAAATGCGAAATCCTGTTTTTGGACGCGGACGACCCGGTATTGGTCAAGCGCTATAAAGAGACAAGGCGCAGCCATCCGCTCGCAAACGGCGAACGGGTAGACAAAGGGATTGAACGGGAGCGCAAACGCCTGCAATTTCTAAAAGAAAGCGCAGACTATATTATCGATACGAGCCATCTATTGACCAGGGAGCTGAAAAAAGAACTGGAAAAGATATTCGTCAATTATAGGGAGTATAAAAACCTGTTTGTCACAGTGCTTTCGTTCGGTTTTAAATACGGTATCCCCGCGGATGCCGACCTTGTATTTGACGTTCGTTTTCTCCCCAACCCATATTATGTAGAAGGGCTGCGCAGCAAAAACGGCAATGACCAGGAAATCCGGGACTATGTGCTGCAATATCAAGAAGCGCATGAGTTTCTGGACAAATTAGAAGATATGATACGTTTTCTGATCCCCCATTATATTACGGAGGGGAAGAGCCAGCTTGTGATCGGCGTCGGCTGCACCGGAGGAAAGCACCGCTCGGTTACGCTCGCCAATGAACTTTACGCCAGGCTGGCCAAGGACGCGGAGGATGAAGAACAAGAGCAGTGCCCGGTTCCCATCCGTAATTATGAAATGAAAATAGAGCACCGCGATATAGAAAAAGATGCTTTGCGGGGCAAATAAAATGGTTGTTCAGGACGCCGGGGTACGACGGCGGCGAAAGCGGGAGTTGCATGTCTTTTTCAAGTGAAGTAAAAAAAGAACTGCTGCGGCAGTACAGTTCAAAAAAACACTGCCAGCTGGCCGAAATTGCCGCGATGCTTTGCAGTGCAGGCGCATTCCGTACAGTTGGCGGCAGGGTACATATTATTTTTGCGGCGGAAAATGAAAAGGTAGCGGATAAGTACATACGCCTGCTGGAGCTTGCCGCAGGCATCCACGCGACTGCAACGCACACATCGCAATTGCAGCAGAACCATAAGCCGTCGTGTCTGGCGCTGCTTACAGAAGCGGAAGACGTAAAAAAAATAAGTTCTATGTTGCCGATCATGCCAGTGGGAGGCGCGTCGCGTCAAACGTATATCAGTGTATCTAGCGAAACGGGGCAAGCGTCCGGCGGTGCGGGTAGCGAAACGTGTCAAACAGGTTACGGTGCGGCGGACGCGCAGACTGCCGGGCTACAGCACATTTGTCTGGCCGACGGCGGGCTGCTTGTCAAAAGCTGCTGCCGGCGCGCGTTTTTAAGGGGCGCGTTTTTGACGGCGGGCTCCATGAGCAATCCAAAGAAATCCTATCATTTTGAAATCGTCTGCTGGGGCAGCGAGTGGGCGCAGCAGATAAAAGGGCAGTTTCGCCATTTTTCGCTGGACGCAAAGGTAGTATCCCGCAAAAACCATGAAATTGTCTATTTAAAAGAAGGGGAGCAAATTGTCGACGCATTGAATATTATGGGCGCGCATACCGCGCTGATGGATTTGGAAAATGTCCGGATTATCAAAGAAATGCGCAATGATATTAACCGCAGGGTAAATTGCGAGACTGCGAATATTAATAAAACGGTACACGCGGCATACCGCCAGCAGGGGGCGATCCGTTTCTTGCAGCAGCGGGGCGTGGTACCCAGGCTTTCCAGGCAATTGCAGGAGATCGCGCTGCTGCGTATGGAACACCCAGAGGCAACGATCCAGGAATTAGGCACGATGTGTTCGCCCCAGGTAGGGAAATCCGGCGTCAACCACAGGCTGCGCAAACTAGAAGAAGCGGCGAAACAGATGGGGTATGAAAAAGGCGCGACGGCACATGCAGACGAAGAAGCGGCAAAACAGATGGGATATGCAGGCAGGACAGAGGAGTGATTTGCTGATGAAAAGAGTATTGTTTATTTATAATATGCATTCCGGTAAAGGGACGATAAAGTCAAAGCTTGCGGATATCGTTGATATGATGGTAAAAAAAGGGTTCCGCGTCACCGTCTATCCGACACAGGCAAGGGAGGACGCGCAGCTTCTCGTTGAGCAGGAGTGCCAAAATTACGACCTGGTCGTATGCAGCGGGGGCGACGGCACGCTGGACGAAGTTGTGACCGGGATGATGAATGTAAAACAACGTAAGCCGATCGGCTATATCCCGATGGGAAGTACAAATGATTTTGCCCATTCGCTTAAAATCCCCAAAAATATACAAAAAGCTGCTGAAATCGCAGTCAGCGGGCGTCCGTTTGCCTGCGATGTAGGGCAGTTTAACGACAACAGTTTTATTTATGTGGCGGCTTTTGGCATCTTTACAGAAGTCTCCTACCAGACGAACCAGGAAATGAAAAACTTGCTGGGCCATGCAGCCTACATCCTGGAGGGAGCAAAAAGCTTAATGGATATTGAGGCGTACCAGATGCGCGTCGAATACGAAGACGAAGTGCTGGAAAGCCAGTTTATATATGGGATGGTTTCGAATTCTATTTCCGTGGGCGGCTTTAAGCAGATCGCGGGCAAAAATGTGCTGCTAGACGACGGGGTATTTGAGGTCACGTTGATTAAGCGGCCGAAGAACCCGCTGGAATTGAATGAAATTATTACTTCCTTGTTGACAAGGGTGGATAATTCTGAATTGATCTATTCATTTAAGACAGACCAAATCCGGTTTTATACAGATAAAGAAGTGCCATGGACGCTGGACGGCGAATTCGGCGGGGCACATAAAGAAGTTGCGATCTGCAACCACCATAAAGCAATCGAAATACTTGTCTAAAATTTTCAATTGTACTTTATTTTTGTGAAAAAAAATGATATGATTAAAAGCATCAGGACACAGACGACTGTGCAAAATTCAAAAAAAGATGGAGGAAACAAACATGTTAGTATCAGCAACAGAAATGTTACAGAAGGCAAAAGCAGGCCATTATGCAGTTGGACAGTTCAATATCAACAACTTGGAATGGACGAAATCAATCCTGCTGACCGCAGAGGAATTAAAGAGCCCTGTTATCCTTGGCGTATCCGAAGGCGCTGGGAAATATATGACCGGATTTAAGACTGTTGCGGCAATGGTAAAAGCGATGGACGAAGAACTGGGCATTACGGTTCCTGTAGCATTGCATTTAGATCATGGTACATATGAAGGATGTTATAAATGTATTAAGGCTGGTTTTACATCCATCATGTTTGACGGTTCTCATTACCCAATTGAAGAGAACGTGGCAAAGACAAAGGAATTAGTAGCAGTTGCCCACAATATGGGCATGTCGATCGAAGCAGAAGTAGGTTCGATCGGCGGTGAAGAAGACGGGGTTGTAGGCGCAGGCGAATGCGCGGATCCAGAAGAATGCAAAGCGATTGCAGACCTGGGCGTAGACATGCTTGCAGCCGGCATCGGCAATATCCATGGCAAATATCCGGAAAACTGGGCAGGGTTAAGCTTCGAGACACTGGACGCTGTTCAGCAAAAGACCGGCGTTATGCCGTTAGTACTTCACGGCGGCACGGGTATTCCGGAAGATATGATTAAAAAAGCAATCTCCCTTGGCGTTGCAAAGATCAACGTAAATACAGAATGCCAGCTGTCTTTCCAAGAAGCGACGCGCAAATATATCGAAGCAGGAAAAGACAAAGAAGGCAAAGGCTTCGACCCGCGTAAATTATTAGCGCCTGGCGCAGAAGCAATTAAAGCAACTGTAAAAGAAAAGATGGAATTATTCGGGTCTGTAGGCAAGGCCTAAAACAGAAACAGGATTACACAGCATATTTACTGAAAATTCAAATCGGATACGGATAAAATTGCCGGATTGTGAAAAATTGAAATCAGGTATTGCATTTTTTGAAAATATGCGGTATTGTAATTACAGTTAAGAAAGAACGAGGGTGTTCCAAAAGGGACACCCTCGTTCTTTTTCATCATACATCAGTATTTGTAGGTAAAAACATTGCGTACAGGTACATAAGCAAATACAGGAACATAAATATAATAAAAACAAACATGGTAAAAGAACGCGGGGAAGTCAAACAGAGCAAAGTCAAACGCGTGAAAAAGCCAGCATAGCGAATGCAAATGTAACATAGCGTAAGTAAGAGACAAGAAAGGACAGTGCAATGAGCGAGTATTTTAACGTATCTGATATTTTTGGAGAAAATGTATTTAATGATGCAGTCATGCAGGAGCGGCTTCCGAAAAAGGTCTATAAGAAAATGAAGGAAATCATCCAGGCGGGCGGTGAATTAGACCTTGCGACAGCCGATGTAGTGGCGCATGAGATGAAAGAGTGGGCGATTGAAAAGGGCGCGACGCATTATACGCACTGGTTTCAGCCGCTGACGGGCGTTACCGCGGAGAAGCATGATTCCTTTATTACCGCTCCGATGCCGACGGGTAAGGTGCTGATGAGCTTTTCCGGCAAGGAATTGATCAAAGGGGAGCCGGATGCGTCTTCGTTCCCGTCCGGCGGGCTGCGCGCTACTTTTGAGGCGCGGGGCTATACGGCATGGGATTGTACGTCGCCTGCTTTTGTCAGGCAAGACGCCGCCGGGGCTACCCTATGCATTCCGACTGCCTTTTGCTCTTACACCGGGGAAGCGTTGGACCAGAAGACGCCGCTGCTGCGTTCCATGGAAGCGATCAATGAACAGGCATTGCGGCTGCTGCGCCTGTTTGGCAATACGACTTCCAAGAAAGTAACGCCGTCGGTAGGGGCGGAGCAGGAATATTTTATTGTCGACAGAAATAAATATTTACAGCGAAAAGACTTGATCTTTACCGGGCGCACATTGTTTGGCGCAATGCCTCCAAAAGGGCAGGAAATGGATGACCACTATTTTGGGGCGATCCGCGAGCGTATTGCAGCCTATATGAGGGACGTTAATAAAGAACTATGGAAATTGGGCGTATCCGCAAAGACGCAGCATAATGAAGTAGCCCCGGCACAGCATGAGATTGCGCCGATTTATGCGGAGTGCAATATTGCGGTTGACCACAACCACCTGATTATGGAGACGTTGAAAAAAGTAGCCGGAAGGCATGGGCTGCAGTGCTTGCTCCACGAAAAGCCTTTTGCGGGCGTCAATGGTTCCGGTAAACATAACAATTGGTCGCTGACGACGGACGACGGCATCAACCTGTTGGAGCCTGGCAGCACGCCGCATGAAAATATCCAGTTCCTATTAGTATTGACTTGTATTTTAAAAGCCGTAGACGAACATGCGGTACTGCTGCGCGCATCGGCGGCGGATGTGGGCAACGAACACCGCTTGGGGGCGAACGAGGCGCCGCCGGCAATCCTGTCCGTCTTTTTGGGCGAACAGCTTGGCGACGTGGTAGCGCAGCTAATCAGCACTGGGACAGCGACGCATTCGATTAAACGCGAAATGTTGGAGACTGGCGTTAAGACATTGCCGGATTTTCGGAAAGACGCGACAGACCGCAACCGTACTTCGCCGTTTGCGTTTACCGGGAATAAATTTGAATTCCGTATGGCAGGATCCCAGGCGTCTGTGGCGCCGTCCAACGTGATTTTGAATACGATCGTTGCGGAAGCGTTTTGTGAAGCATGCGATATCTTGGAACAGGCCGAAGAGTTCAATGAAGCCGTACATGATTTGATTAAACAATATGCGGTAGAACACCAGCGGATTATATTTAATGGCGACGGCTATTCCGACGAATGGGTGGAAGAAGCCAAGCGGCGCGGGCTGGCGAATGTCAAATCGATGGTAGACGCGATTTGCGCGTATACAGCGCCGGAATCCATAAAAGCGTTTGAAAAATTCAGCGTATTTACCCAGACAGAGCTGGAATCCCGCGTAGAGATCGAGTATGAGACATACGCAAAGACGATCAACATAGAAGCGAAAGCAATGATCGATATTGCGGGCAAGCAGATTATCCCTTCGGTCATTAAATTTACAACCGCGCTCGCAGCGTCCGTCAACAGTGTCAAAGCCGCGGTCAGCGACGCGGACGTCAGCGTACAGGCAGGCCTGTTAAAAGAAGTATCCGCATTGCTGGCAGAAACAAAAACAGCCCTTGAGCAGCTCATACAGGCAGAGGCGAAAGGGAAAGAAATGGAAGAAGGCAAAGACCGGGCGGTATATTACCGGGATGTGGTAAAGACCGCAATGGAAGCATTGCGCGCGCCAGTGGATAAGCTGGAGATGGTCGTGGATAAGGATATGTGGCCGATGCCGTCGTATGGAGATTTGATCTTTGAAGTATAACAAGATAGCCAATACAAAGTGCAAGCTATACAAAATGCAGGATAGCCAATACAAAATGCAAGCTATACAAAATGCAGGACAAAATAACACATATAATAATAAAATAACGCATGAAATAATATATAAAATATAATAAGAAAGCCCCGCATGTTTTTCAGTTCTATAAAAACCGGAAAAACATGCGGGGCTTTTATGATAGATTTCTGCTGCCGTTGTCCAAAGGAAGGTGCAATCGGCAATAGAAACGGCATGGGCATATAAAATGGGCGCCTACAGCATCCAGCCGTCGTTTTCCTGAAATGGGATGGAATAAAAGGTTTCCATGGCTTTTGCCATATATTCCGTGTCTTTTAAGCCGGCGGTTTCATAAGCGGAATGCATGGCGAGCTGCGCCAGGCCGATATCTACGGTAGGCAGTGAGACCTTTGCCGAAGAGATATTGCCAAGCGTACTTCCGCCGGGCTGGTCGGAGCGGTTCGCAAAAAACTGCACAGGGACGCCTGCCTGCTCGCAGACTAGTCGAAACAGCGCGGTACTTATAGCATCGCTGGCATATTTTTGCCCGGCATGGGATTTGATGACAATTCCTTCGTTTATATAGACGCAGTTTTCGGCATCCGTTTTTTCCGGATGGTTTGGGTGTACGGCGTGGGCATTGTCCGCGCTCAGCAGAAAGCTGCCTGCCACCGCGCGGCAGTAGTCTTCAGGCGTCCCGCCCAGCGCGGCGTTGATACGGGCCAGTACGTCGTACAAAAAGGTAGAGCCTGCGCCCTGCTTTGTCTGCGAGCCGACTTCTTCATTGTCAAAGCATGCGTATACATTGATAAAATTTTGTGGGCGTGCGGCCAAAAAACCTTGCAGCGATGCGTAGGCGCACTGCAAGTCGTCCAGGCGCTGCGCGGAAATGAGGTCTTTGTGCGCGCCCCAGGCAGACGGCTCCTGGCGGTTGTATAGATACAGGTCATGGCCGTAGATTGCCGATTCGCAAACGCCTAGTTCCTGGGCAAGCAGCTTTTTAAAATCTCCTTTTTTGCAGCCTCCGGCGCTAAACAGGGGGAGCATATCGACCTGTTTATTATAGGCATATCCGTCGTTTGCCGACCGGTTCATATGGATGGCTACGCTTGGGATCAGCACTAGGTCGCGGTTGATGGCAACCAGCCGGGGGCGTAGGCGGTTCCCTTCCCGGACGACCACCCTTCCGGCAACGGAGAGCGGGCGGTCCATCCAGGTGGCGCACAGCATCCCCCCATAGCCTTCGGTGTTTAGCTGTATATATTTTTGCCGGACTTCCAGTTCCGCTTGTTCTTTTAGCTTAAACGCCGGGGAATCGCTGTGGGACGCGGCAATATGAAAACCATATTCGGAAAGGGACGGTTCCAAGCCGATGCTAAACGCAATCAGGCTGGAGCCGTTTCTAGTTACAACATAGCGCCCGCCCGGTTCAAGGTTCCATTTCCCGCGTTCAGAAAGCTGCCGGTAGCCGTTCGCAGCCAGTGTGCGCTCTATTTGATAGACTGTATGAAATGCAGTCGGGCAGCTTTTTAAGAAAGCGGAGAGCTGTTCATAGGTCTTTTGATACGTAGCCCCGGGGATTTTGTCATAAGTCTGTTCGTAGATTTGCTCGTGTGTTTGAGTATAAGTCTGTTCATGTGCTTGTTCACACATCTGTAATTGTCTCCATTTCTCTGTTTACTGTTTGATTGCATGTTGATTTATTTTCTGTATACGTTTTGATTGCATGTTGATTTATCTTCTGTATACTTTTTGCTCGCAAGTTGTTTCATCGTATTTTTACTTTCTTATACGCGCTTGGCCTGCCATAGTAGGTGATGCCTTTTACAATGCGAAAGCTGCGCGCCTTGATATAGTAGGTTTTTTTGGATTTCAGCTTCGCGGAATTTGTCCGGAATGTTTTGGCGGACGTAGTGGCGAGCGTCCGGTAAGTGCCGTTTTTGGACGTAGCGTAGCGGATTTGGCAGCCGTCTGCATCTGCCGGCATCTTAATTTTGGCAGTCAGCTTATCGTTTTTTCCGGATGAGACGGACGTAAGCGTAGCGGCCTTTGGCGTATGATTATCTTTCAAAGCCTGGATAAAACAGTCCGCAATTACTTTATGCCCTTTTACCGAGGGATGGGGGTCTACGTTTACGTTGGAAAGGTCGCTGATATCCATATGCACATTTGTAAGCTCCTGCTGTGAAAAAGGCGTATTTACGTCTACCAGTGTGTAGTCGGCCGCTCCGGCGGAAAAAGCGCGGTTGATCTCCTCAATATAGGACTGGGAGAGGTCTTTTAAGATTGGGACAAAATAGAACGGGTTATAAATATTGGAAACGTAGATTTCCGCATTCGGGGCTTTGGTACGCAGCGTGGATATGATGCGTTGGAATTTTTCCGCAAAAGCGCCAGCCTGCGTATGCAAATGTGTATTGTCTGCCAGCTCGGTGAGCAGCTTTGGCAACTGCTTATAAAAGGAAAGCATCTGGGAAGGGTCGATGTCCGGCATGGTAAATTTTTCCGAAAAATCGGATGCGTCAATAGAATCCGGATCAACATCGAAAAAGTCCAGGATGATCTGGATAAAAGGGAGCAGCAGGTCGTTCGAACCGATGGAAATGGAAATGACGTCCGCGTCTATCAGATCGGCGTCTGCGGCGCCGGAATCCAGCAGGCGGATACAGTCGTCGCTGTCGTCTCCGGTTACTGCATAGTTGCAGGGGTTGGTATTTAGGAAATTTCCGACCAGCGCCTGGTAGCTGTCGGCGGGTATCGTTTTTTGTGTGGATGAGTAGCCGTCCAGCCCGTACCCGGCCGCAATGCTGTCTCCAAAAGCAATGTATTTTGCCCGTTCGGTCAGGTCAGTGGCATTTGCTAGTTTCGGATGTGCCCCTAAGGATACGGTTAGCACACATAAGAACATCATAAAAGAAAGGATTCTTTTTTTCATACTCTGCCTCCGTTTTTTTGTAATGATTATAACACGGGCGCAGAAGGGGCACAAGGTTTATTGTTTTTGGAACCCATACTGAGGATCGCCCGCTTTTTCATTTTTTGTGCTTTCTACCATTTTATTGGCATACAGGTTCCTTAATTCCTCAAGTTTGCGGAGGGTAGGGGCAATTTCAGCATCTAATTGCCGTTTATATTCTTCAAACGATAAATTCTTAGTTCTTTCGGAATGTTCTACCCGAATAGCGTGAATTTCATCATTTGTTAATGTGATATTATTTTCCATAGATCAGAAACCTCCTAACATCATAGATGGTGAAAATATGCTCACCTGGGATAAATGCAGTGATAGATTTATTGCGTTTACAGCATTTATTGTTTTGGGGTTCACAAAATGCTTAAAATTCCAACTGACGATGTAACTGCAGCCATTGAGTGTAGCAGCTGCTATGTGCATCAGGTCGTCCATGCTTTTTTGCCTTAATACGCCGTTTTGCAGATAAATATTGGCAAGACTTCTTTCTTCGTCCGTGGTTTCTACAAGGGTATAATCCAGTTATGCTAATTCATTCAGCAAAAAGGCATGCTTGGCCTCTTTGCAACGGGAAAGTTCCAGAAGGACTAAATTTGATATCATAATATCTATATCTTTCCGGTTTTTAAATTGTTCCCAAAGTTCCCTTGTTTCCCGCATCTTTTCCGGAACGTCTTCTTGTAGTAGATGACTGATTACAGAAGTATCCAGGTATATTTTTAATTTTCTCACTGCGTAAATCACCAGCTTTCTTTTTCTTACGTTAGCTGGGCTGCTTTATCAGCGATTCCCTGCCTGCGTTTTTTGGTTATTATTATAACACGGGCGCAGAAGGGGCACAAGGTTTATTGTTTTTGGAGCCCGCGCGCTGCTGCCAGAATTTACCAGTTATAAAAAGTCTGTTTCCTACCATACTAACAGCAGATAACAGTTGCAATGTATCTGTTATTTATTTCAAAAAGACGATGATATGGAGGTAGAAACAAATGCCAAGCAATTCAAACAATTTAAACAATTCAAACAACTCTACAAACTCAAACAGCTCAAGCAATTCAAACAGCTCAAGTAATTCGGATATGGCAGTGCCGGAAGCAAGGGACGCTATGAAGCAGTTTAAAGAAGAAGTTGCATCTGAATTGGGCGTGAATTTAAAAGACGGATACAATGGGGATTTGACATCCCGTGAAGCTGGTTCGATCGGCGGCGAAATGGTTAAGAAGATGATTATGAGACAGGAAGAACAGATGCGCAGATAAGGAAACACAGAATCCGGCAAGTAAAGCAGCACTGCAAAGAAACGGCATAGCTTTTGTGGCTATGCTGTTTTTTTATGCGCAGCCCCATGCGAGGAGTTATGCCGCTAAGGCGGCGCATGGGGCGCGCGGCGAGCAGTGGAGAAGAGCATTCCCCTACTCGATGATATCCATTTAGAAAATATTTATAAAATTAAGATTTTTTTTATTGTCAGATTTTGACAGATGCAGCCTTTTCATACAAATAAATATCATATATTTTTACAAGGAAACGGTTCTGTCCGGGGCGTTTCTTTGTTTTTTTATAAGAAAAATATCCGTACATAAGCGTTTGGGTTTGACATTTTACAGATTTGTCCGTATGGCCGGGGGACAAGGGGGAGGTTGACATTTGACGGGGCAGGTTGTAATATGCGAATCGGTATTATATTTACGGGCGATAAAGTTTACCATAGCGTTTGTGATATCGACGCTTGTGGGTCGGTATTAATTGGGTACATTGTTCGTCAGTATAAATAATGAAACGAAGGTGATACAATTATGGGAAGCTACAAATTTTTAATGGATTTGGCAGTGATCCTGCTTTGCACGAAGCTGCTTGGAATTATGACAAACAAAGTACAGATGCCGCAGGTTGTCGGCGCGCTTTTGGCGGGGCTTTTGTTGGGGCCGTCCATGCTTGGCGTCATTTCAGAAACCGATTTTTTAAAGACGGTCGCGGAGCTGGGCGTGATTGTACTGATGTTTGGCGCGGGATTGGAGACGGATATCAAAGAATTAAAAAAGAGCGGCGTATCCGCGTTTATCGTAGCGCTGTGCGGCGTCTTGGTGCCCCTGGCGGGCGGGTTTGCCGCGGCGGGCTTTTTTAACCGCTCCGGCGTAATACCGTCAGACGCGTCTTGCAGCACGCTGCTACAAAATATTTTTGTAGGCGTGATACTGACTGCGACGTCGGTCAGCATTTCCGTAGAAACGCTTAAAGAAATCGGCAAGCTACAGACGCGGGCGGGGAATACGATCCTGGGGGCCGCAATTATCGACGATATTCTTGGCATTATCGCATTGACCGTAATTACAAGTGTAACAGACCCTTCGGTAAATATTGTGCTGGTGCTGGCAAAAATCGCGGCATTTTTTGTATTCGCGATTGTCCTTGGTTATATCTTTTACCGGGTTTACAAGTATTGGATGCAGCATTCGGACAAAATGCGGCACAGGCATACGATTATCGCGTTTGTATTCTGCCTGCTTATGGCGTATGTGGCGGAGGCCTGGTTTGACGTCGCCGATATAACGGGCGCTTATATCGCAGGGCTGATTATATCGAATACAAAGCGTTCCGAATATTTGCAGGAAAGATTTGACATCCTTTCCTACCTGCTCTTGTCCCCGGTCTTTTTCGCGCATATCGGCCTATCCGTACAGCTGCCGAATATGACGGCGATGATTATATTGTTTACGCTTGTTATTACCGCGGTGGCGATTTTAACCAAAATTATCGGCTGCGGGCTGGGTGCAAAATTCTGCGGCTATGAAAGCAGCGAATGTATGCAGATTGGGACCGGCATGGCGGCGCGCGGGGAAGTCGCGTTAATTGTCGCGAACAAAGGCTCGGCCATGGGGCTTTTGGGCAGCTCGTTTATGGGTTCGATCGTAGTAATGGTCGTTATTATAGCGGTTGTCACCCCGGTGCTGCTAAAAGCGGCGTTCCACAGCGGGGCGCATACGGCCGTCAGCGAACAGGAAGATATTACCGGCTACCATGATAAATTAACAGAGCTGCGCCACAAGATCAGCAAGAGCCGTATAGAATAAGCAGGTCGCGCACCATGAAAGCAAGGTTGTATCAGAGTTTAAATTGCTTTTTGCAATACAGGGGATGTTACTTTTCACGGGGTGGGGATATGCAGGATATACTATCAAAAGAAAAATAAT
>CASUON010000041.1 GCA_949457475.1 uncultured Lachnospiraceae bacterium | reverse complement strand
CGGGCGGATTCCGGACTTGCACCGGTTAGAAACGTGCGCCGCCGGGCGCACGGCAACAAGAGCCGGGGATTCGTCCCCGGCTCTTTATAATTCATGACAAATGAAACAGCTTGCTGTTTCATCTTGTTATACAACCATATCTACTTAGTGATGATACGACCCACATGCCATACATGACTTTTTCTGTGGTCTTTCAATTATCCAACCATAACGATCTTATACGACGCCCTGCGCAAGCATTGCTTGTGCAACCTTTTCAAAGCCCGCGATATTCGCGCCTGCCACATAGTCGCCTTCCATGCCGTATTTTTTCGCTGCATCGTCAATATTGTGGTAAATATTTACCATAATCTGCTGCAGTTTCGAATCTACTTCTTCAAACGTCCAGCTTAAACGCTCGGAATTCTGCGTCATTTCCAGCGCGGATGTCGCAACGCCGCCTGCGTTGGCAGCTTTTCCGCCAATAAACCATACGCCGTTTTCCTGCAAATACCTAGTTGCTTCGATCGTCGTAGGCATATTTGCGCCTTCGCAGACTGCTTTGCAGCCATTTGCTACTAACTGCTTCGCGTCGTCAATAAGCAATTCATTCTGTGTCGCACATGGCAGCGCAATATCGCATTTGATCTGCCATACGCCGCGCCCTTCGTGGTACTGTGCGCTCTGCCTTGCCGCCGCATATTCGGTCAAGCGCGCGCGTTTTACTTCTTTTACTTCTTTTAACAATGCTACGTCAATGCCTTCCGGATCGTAAATCCAGCCTGTGGAATCCGAACATGTCACTACTTTCGCGCCCATCTGCTGCGCTTTCTGCGCCGCATAGATCGCTACATTGCCAGCGCCGGATATTACGACTGTCTTGCCTTCCATAGATTCCCCATGGCATTTCATCAGTTCCTGCGTAATATACAGCAAGCCATAGCCAGTTGCTTCTGTACGCGCCAAGGAGCCGCCGTAAGTGAGGCCCTTGCCAGTCAGTACGCCTTCATACGTGCCGCGGATTTTCTTATACTGCCCAAACATATAGCCGATCTCACGCGCGCCTGTCCCAATATCCCCGGCAGGTACGTCCACGTCGGCGCCAATATATTTACATAACTCTGTCATAAAGCTTTGGCAGAACGCCATAACCTCACGGTCGGATTTGCCCTTTGGATCAAAATCAGAACCGCCTTTGCCCCCGCCGATCGGAAGGCCGGTCAGTGAATTTTTAAAAATCTGTTCAAAACCCAGGAATTTGATAATTCCAAGATTTACAGACGGATGTAAACGCAGCCCGCCCTTGTACGGCCCGATTGCATTGTTAAACTGTACCCGGTAGCCTGTGTTGACCTGAACCTGTCCGTTGTCGTCTACCCAAGGCACCCTAAATTTAAACTGCCGATCCGGCTCTGTCAGCCTTTCCAGCAGCGCTTCTCTTTTATAAAGTTCCTCATTTGCCTCAATGACTGGCCTTAAAGATTCCAGTACTTCTTGTGCCGCCTGTAAAAATTCCGGCTCTGAAGCATTTTTTTCTTTTACTCGCGAAAGCACATCATCAACGTAACTCATATTTATGATCTCCTTATCTATTATAATATTACCCACCGTGTTTTATTTTATTATGAAATAACGCATTCTGCAAGGAGTTTTTCATATTTCAGGCAGTTTTTGCCAAATTCCTAATATTATTAACCAAAAACACGCTCTAAGGCGTGTTTAGCCGAAATTGAAACGGTAGACGGCTCCTATTAACGTAAAGAAATAAATAACAACAAAAGGCCTGCCCAGGCGCTGTTTTTCAGCCTAAGCAAGCCTATTATAAATTAAAAAGCATATATAAATCTTCTGTGATTATAACCTTTCCTGCCGCTTTCCTACGATAATAAATCCGCATCCAATCAATACCAGCCCCATAATCAAAAACAGGCGCGGGTCAATCGAGAAATCTCCCGTCTGCGGCGTATCGTCCAACGTATGGCTGTTCGAGGTAGTCCCAGAGTATGCGCCGGAATTTGACGCACCGCCGGAAGAACTTCCGGAACCGCCGTTTGAAACGTAAGAAGAACCACCGGAACTACCGTTTGCACTGCCAGACGAACCGGAATTCGCACTTCCGCCCGAATTACCATTTGAAGCAGAACCGCCACCATTTTGGCCAGAGCCGCCGTTATTTCCAGAACTGCCATTGCTGCTGTTTCCTGTATTTCCATTCGACGAACCGCCGCCATTTTGGCTAGAACCGCCATTATTGCCGGAATTGCCATTGCCGCCTACATTTACCGACGTACTTCCGCTGCCCGGGTCATTGCCGTTAATCGTTACGCTTGTGCTGCCTGTTCCTGACGTAGAAGAATTCGATGAAGAGCTCTCCTGGTTGCTGGAACCTCCGTCCAGGCTGGAAAATACATATCCGTTACTGGTCGCAAACGATTCTGCGGCTGAATTGCTGTATCCATAGATCACATCCGGAGACCATCCGGACTGGGAGCCAATCGACGTAACCGCTCTTGGAATGGTAAGCGATTTTACACTACATCCGGATAACGCGCCGCTCTCGATTTTGGTCAGCCCGCTTGGCAGCGTCAGGGACGTTACCCGGCTACAGCCCGAAAACGCGCCGCTTGCAATAATCTTCGTACCAGAATAGATCGATACGCCGGATTGGCCGACCGGTACTTTCAATAGCGTCGTCATCGAAGCGTTATACAGGCAGCCTCCGTCCGACGCATAGACTGAATTTCCAGCGCCGACCTTTATCGTCGCCAGGCTGGAACAGCCCGAAAACGCGCTGCCCCCGATACTAGTCGTACTTGCGGGTATTGCGATTGCCGACAGCCTCGTACAATTGGCAAACGCGCTGTCGCCAATGCTCGTAACCCCTGACGGGACAGTCATCGAAGACAGGCTGGAACAGCCCGAAAACGCGCCGCTGCCAATGCTGCGTACGCCCGTAGATATCGCCACGCTGGACAGGGAGCTGCAATTGCTAAACGTAGACGCCGGGATCGATCCAACCGACGCCTGCATACTTACTGAGGTCAATCCGGAACAGCCCGCAAATACGCCGCTGCCCATACTAGTTACGCTGCCTGGGATCGTAATGCTGGACAATCCAGAGCAGTTTGCAAACGCGCTGTCGCCAATACTCTTTACACTGGCTGGGATGCTGACGGTTGACACAGCTTTGCCGGAAAACGCGCCCGCCCCAATGGACGTTACTTCTGAAGGGATTGTGACAGATCCGCCCCCGCCGTTATACGCGGTTAATACACCGCCGGAAATCGTCATATTTTCCTCACCGGCAAAAACCCGCTGCCTGGGCATTATCATCATCGTACACGCCAGCGTCAGCAAAACGGCGAATTTCCTTTTCCTTTTTTGAATACTCATATGCGTCACTCCTTCTTTGCAATGAGGAACAGCCTGCCACCCTCTGTATAATTATTGCAAGTAGACAATGTCAATAACTCATCCCCATAAGAAATATCTGTTACCTGGCCGACTACAGCAAGCTGCTGCACATTCGCCAGATATGCATTAAAATCTTCTTTATTGTCCGCATTCAGGAAATTATAATACCGGAATGCATAATCATCCTGATAACTTACTTTTGACAGGCAGACCGCTACAATTTTATAGCGCGCCTTTTCATAAATTGTATCAAATTCCAGCTTCTGGTGCGCTTTGAAATAATCTTCCTGCATATAGCTTTTCAAGCCGCCGAACATAGAATTGTCTTTCATATTATGCCCGTATATAATCAGGTTGGTATCGCGGTTCACAAAATCATTCCTGGCATCCAGAAACAAGGAGCCGCTGTCGCTTTGTTTCTTATGAAAATCATAATGCAGATAGTAGGCAGGATCGCTGGTACTCGTCTGCAGCACCGGATAATCCACATTCGTGCCCTCGATCTTTAGCCATCCCGCCAAATCTTTATTTTGTTTATATAAATCCTCGTACTGCTTTAAAATTGTTAAGTCCGCAGCCTGAACCTCCGGCTTTTTCTTTTTTTCCTTCTTTTTTATCTGTCCAGATGCCTGCTGCGAGACACCTGCCGCCTGCTCGGCGTCCGCGGTGCTCTCGTCGATAAAAGGGTCCCAAATCAGATGTCCGGTCAGATGCTGCATCTCCTGGAGCTTCTCATATTCCAGATTTTCCAAATGCTCCTGCCAGAGCGTCATCCCGTAATAGCCGAGGCAGCAGACCGCCGCGGCGATACACAAGATGCCAGCGGCCTTCATCCGTCTTCCCTGCTGCGCCTGCTGTTCTTTTTGACGTTTTTCCTGCAGCAGCTTCTGGGAATTGTGCATTACGAGATCGGAAAGATACCAGGAAAAGGAAACGCCAATCTTGCTGCGAAATACAATTTCTTTATTCCGGATAAGCGCGTAGAGCCTTACGGCGACGTCAGCGTCTGTAATATCCATCTCTTTTGTGATATAGTCGATCTTCCTGACATCTTCTTTCGCCGCAAGATACTCTTCATAGGTATCAAATTCGTATTCGCCTATTGAATATTTTCCACTCATACTTCCGCTTATTTAATCTTTACATTCTTTCCTTTGCTCTTCGCGCTGTAGATCTTCTTGCTGCCCTGGTACTTAAACGCGCGTACTTTTACAAAGCACTTCTGGCCTTTCTTTAAGCCCTTGATCTTGCATACCCTGACATTTGATTTATTAATGTTCTTTACTTTACGGAAATCCGCATTCTTTGAAGCTTTATAAAATACCTCATAGCCGCCTGCGCCGGAAACCGCGTTCCATTCTACCCGTGCCTGGCCCGCTTTTTTCGCATACAGCCTCACTGACGGCGTTTTTAGCTTCGTCGTCGCGCTGACCAGCGGAGAAAATGCCCCGTACGACCTCGTGCCGTCCGTATTCTGGACATAAGACCTTACTTTGTATTGGTACTTCGTACCGCCTGCAAGCCCGGAAATCTTCGCGCTGTTTTTATTCGACGTAACCGTCGCTACTTCCCTGGACTGCGCGTTGCAAATCTGGTAGCCGCTCGCATAATCCTGCCTTGCCCAAGAAAGGTTCATGCTCGAAGGTTTGATCGAAGAAACTTTGACACCTTCTACCGCCAGCCCTGCGATCTTAAAGTTGATCGTCTTCGTGCCCGCATAGTTTCTATTAACCGGTTCGATTACAATCGTTGCGATTCCAGGATTTGTATTATCCTTATAAGTAACCGTGTAATCCACGCCGTTGGTCAGTACGGTTCCGCTGTCGCTAACCGTTACCGGAGGCATATAGGCATCCCCAGTATACACTTTATCTTCTACGTCGGATACAATACATGCTTCGATATTTCTCGCTTCAATTACAAAGTTTACGGTCTGCGTCCCGTCGTACCTGCCGATACCAGTTACTATAATCTCCGCAAGCCCTACGTCTACGTTGTTTCGATAAGAAACGGTATAGTCCTTGCCCTGCGTAAGTACGGTATTGCCGGATTCTACAATAACGCCCGGCGTTAATGCATCCCCGGTATAGACCAGCGTCGGCGCATAGCCAGTAACGAGGAAGGAGCTCATATCGTTTCCGATCTTGAACGTCGTCGTTGCAGAACCTGTATAGTTCTCATTGCTGGCTGCCCGGATCATCACGGTCGCCGTACCGATATTTATGTTGTTAATATAAGTCACCGTATAATCTGTGCCGGCTTTTAATATCGTATTGCCGCACCGTACGACTACCGACGGCGTAATTGCCGACCCTGTGTATTCCTGCGTTGGGATCGCGCCGATCGTACATTTTGACAGCGACGCAATAATGCGGAAATACCTTGTGATCGTACCGCTATTATTACCAATACCCGCAATATTTATAACGCCTATGCCGACTTCTTTATTGCTGCTGTAAGTAACAGTATAATCTACGTTTTCTGTCATACCGGAAATAGACACGCGCGGATATAATGGATTTCCTGTATAATACATCGCGTTAGCCGTATCCATGGTCAGTTTCACATCGCTCGCCGCTACCGGCTTTGCCCCAGATATCTGTCCTGTGCCTTCCAGATAGGAATTGCCTGGCAACGTATTTCCGCCGGCAATTGTGGACGCCGTAATCAAAAACTTGCCTGTCCCGGTACCTTTAAAGTTGTTAATGCCGTTTACTGTAATGGTTGCCGTACCTATGTTAATATTGTTCGAATAAGATAACGTGTAGTCTACATTTTCCGTCAATTTGTATTTCACACCATCAATATAGTCGGTAACTGTAATACCTACTGGGCAGATCTGCGCACCGGTATACTGGTATTCGCGTTTAAAGCCGTCTGCAAGGACGTTTTCTGTCAGCGACCTTGGTGTGATCTTGTAAGTCATGCTGCGCGGTTCTTTCGCAAAAGTACCTTTGGAAGGCACGCCTTCGATCTGTACATAATACGTCGCCGCGTCAATCATCTGGCTCTTCTTTATAATATTTGCTTTTGCTACGCTGCCTTTGTACCACACAACATTGCACTTGTCGAGGCTGACGCCGGAAACAGATTCCTTCGGCGGCTGCGCCATCGCGTTAAATACAGCGGATGAAGGAGCTATAGTACAAGTCGCCGAGCTGATATCATCGCCAATGTAATAGAAGAATTCATCGGTATCGCAGAAATTATTAATCCCTGTCACAACCGCCTTCACACGCCCCGCATAGCTCTGCGGCACGGTCTCGCCGTTGCCTTCTTCACTGAAATACGCAATGGTAAAGTCGGTTCCTTCCGTCAGTATCTTACGTTTCGTCACACCGTTTTGGTTCCATACGCAGTACAGTTTCATCCTGCCCTTATCCGGATGTACCGTCGTCTCTGCATTTACAAAGTCGAAATGGTATTTCGAAATATCGACTTCCTGTTCACCTTTATCGTCCGCCAGATACAGGCATTGCGTACTCTTAGCCAGGGAGCGGCGGTTAATGTCAAAATAAACAATCCTCGTCCCTTCGTAATGCGGGTCGTCTTTATCCGCTTCGATTACAATCTGCGCCCGTTTCTCATTCGGCGTTTCTTTATCGCTTACTGAGATATTGTTTTGATATGTAATCTTTGGATTCAGCATCCGTTCAATTACGTTTACCCTGCGGAAATTCAGCTTCACAGTCGGCACGCATTCTTCTCCGGTATAGGAGAAGTTCTCCGGCGTGAGTATTTCTGTAATATCTTCTTCTGAAATATCCTTTTTCACAATCATAAAGGTTTCTACCCTGGTGCCGGTAAAATTGCCCCACCCTTCGATTGTGATCTTACATCCTTCCGGCGTCGGCTCCGTATTGCTCTCATACAGATACCGGTAGTCGCAGTTCTGATAATAAGCGTCTGATACAAGCTGGTTCGGAACCGCTTTGCCGTTTAATACCATTTCATTGTACTCAAGCGTAAATTCCGGCTGAACCGGTTCGCCGTTCCAATAACCGTACGATTCTTTCAGCCCTTTCAACACAACGTCGTCGTCGCTGATCTTCTTCCGGTTAATGGTAAACGCCTTGTTTACAACGCCCTGGAAGTTCCCAACGCCCTGGATGACCAGGTATGGCCCTGCGTAGATATCATCATCCTTCCCTTCTTTCGCGTTAATGCTGTTTTGGGAATCCACGTTGAATTCATCTTCTTTCAGCCTAATCGTCCGGCGCTGCCCGGCTTCTGTTTCATAATGGCATTTGACAATGATATTGTCTTTGCTCGGAACAATCTTCTTGCCTGTGTAGACGATATCTTTCGCATGGAGGATGTCAATTTCAGCGGTCACGTTGTCTAGGATGCGTTTTTCGATGTTGAATTGTACAGCCCTGGTGCCGCAATAGCCATATTCTTCTACACCTGTCAGAATAACCTGGCCTTTTCCGGCATTGATATTGTCTGAATATTCCGCTTTGTAGTCCGTCCCGCGTTTCAGTGTGATCGCGCTGCCCGTAGTCGTAAGCGATACAGTCGTTTCCGGTTCTATCTTCTCTCCCGTATACGTATAGGATGATTCTGGAAGAGATACATTCATATCTTCCATATCCGCGAAAATCCAGAACGAGAAAATCTTTTTCCCGGTAACGAACGGCGTGTTCGCCACAATCTTAATGTCCGCCTTGTCCCCATGTTTTGGAGTTATCCTGTTGTTGTCTACATTTTCAAACTTAAACTCTTCGCCCTGTGTCAGTACTTTATCCCTGTATTTTACTGTAATATCAGGTATGACATAATCCCCGTTTTTGTATATGCCATATGGTTTATCCGGATTGTTCCAGATACATTCCAGTTCGCTACCCTCAAGGTCAGCCGTAATATCAAACGCAATTTCCTGTTCGTCGGTAAATCGGCCCATCCCTTTTATCACTACCGACGCCGTGCCGATTTCGATATTAGACCGGTAAGTCAATGTATAATCTACACCATCATGCAATAACTCCACCTTTTCTTGGCTATCCTTGCGACCTTTCAAATGATAGTAGAATTCAAAACCTGGTTTTACCTCGGCCCCTCCTTCGTATGGTACCTTATACCGGCCATCTTCTTCCAGAACACCGCCGCCTATTTTAAGATAAGCAATAATTCCATTTTCATTTTCGCTCTCAATCTGTTTCTTTTTATCAAAGCTTCCCTTAATTTCGAATTTTGCTTCTTTTGTACCGTAAAAGTTTCCGTCGTCCTTCGGTTTGATCAGTAAATCCGCCGTTCCGATATCACGGTTATTTCTACATTCGATCGTATATTGGCTAGGCTCTACCAGCCGATATTCCTCTCCTACTTTAAATTCTACTTTTAAATTGCAAACGGTTGAGTAATTCTCTTTATCTGCTTTATCCGGATCGTCGGCTGCCAGCTCCGGCATTCCCCCTGGCCAGTGCCACAAACCGTCATATGCAAACACCTTATTCTCTATGCCGTCCACGGTAACCCTGACGTCCGGCGAATCCAGGTTCACTGGCAAGATTGTATACGTATGCGTATATTTACCTTGGTAATTGCGAATTCCCTTAATCGTTAATGTATGGTCGCCGCATTCTCCGTTTCCGTTGTTTTCATATTGCAGCTCATAATCGACGTTTTCTTGTAATGCCACATAACCTGGTATTGACGCGTCATATTCGCGGATCTCCACTGGAGGCCTTTGAACGCCACCATTATAATATAGAGGCTGGCCGTCATTGATAACGATAATCAGGCGATTCTCAGCAAACGCTTTCGCGATATCTTTGCATACGATCTGGAAGGTCCCTCTGATCGCGTCCATCTCATCCGGCGTTGTATAATTCCTTTGGCCGGTGATCTTGACAACCGCCCAGCCTACATTTTTATTTTGCTCATAACTGACTTTATAATCTTCTGGAAATACTTCGGTATTTGATTCAAGGTCTATGACCGTAATTGCTGATGGAGAAATCGTAATCGGCTCGCCCCGATACTCCTGTATTTTCTCCAGATCCTTGATCTCGACTTTATATCCCCCTTCTTTATGAGACATCACCTTTGGCTTAATCTTGTAGTTTACCCTGATGGTACCAAAATACCCGCGTCCGGTACCCTGCAATTCTATATACGTAGGCCCAGGCGCCGCGTTTGTATGCGGATCCGCGTTTACATACCGGTATGTAAAATCTGCGCTGTCGAGCGCGGAGGCATCCGTCGTATTGTATTCCACTCCGGTCAGCTGTTTTTCCCTGCCGGTGATTGCGTCTTCCACATAGCTTAATGTCACCGAAGGCTTGCCGTCTCCTTGAGGCCCTACTTTGACACGCATTTCACCCGGTTTCTGTGTATAAGTCAGGTTAACGGCGTCCGATATATCGATAAACCTATCTGGATCACCGGCTTGAACCTCATATCTAGTATCTCCATAACGGATGATCGTATCTCCAATATCTTCGCCCACGGAAATCTTAAATTGTTTTTGTTTTCCAAAACGATATGCGAACCTGATCGTTACCGTAACTGTGCCGTCTTTATTGATTGACACATCGTCTTTTGTAATTTCGTAGTCGTGCTTCCCTTGCGCAACGGTTACGTCCGCATTATTGGCTTTATTGATCAATGTTGTTGTTGATGTTTCATTGCTGCTGAACGTAATGGAGATATTCTCATTTACATGATCCGCAACCGCCTGTTTTAATGTCTCAGGTTTATTAAATTCTTCCAGCGACAAGTTCAAATCCGTAAATGTAATTTTGGAAGGAATATTGTTTAATTTTATTCCATCCTGCTCGTCATTATTTGCCCGTACATCCTTCTTCTTATATCTGAGCGTGAGATCTTTTGTTTCTTTAAAATTATTTCTTCCCGCAATTTTACATTTATATTGTACCGAAGTTGCATCCTCTGCCTTATCGAAAGTCGGATACCCTTTCTTTCCAAAATTTACACCTCCCGATACTGCAGACGGGTTATCCATATATGCATAGTCGCTTGCTTGCAGCGAAAAGCTCTCGCCATCATATTGTATGGAAAATTCCGGCTTGACATCCTCTCCTGCAAAATCCACAAGTATATCTGTACCATCTGTTGGCCATTGAATGCCTGCATCATTCAAATCCAGCGGTTCAATCGGCAACTCGCATTTGATCTCCCCTGTATATCCTTCCTTCGGGTTGCCCTTTATATAGAAGAAGTTATTCTCTTGGTCGGTTACATTTGTATTTGTCCCCTGCCGGCCTTCGGCTTCGTCTATAATAAAATTCTTCTGATCAAATGGTTTACCTCCAGTTGTAAGCACAATATCAAGCATATTTCTATGTTCTTCAATATCAAATAGCTTTTTCGGTTTGCCATTATAAGTCAGAAATGATTTGTATGCGTCCTTAAATCCTTTGTATGTACATATCGTGCTAATATCTCTTGAACTTACTTCAATCGGCTGCGATGTAATGACTCCTGTATAGTTGCCGGAAAAAGTAAGCTCCATAACCCATGTGCCTTCTTCATCGATTGTCGCCTTTGTTTCACCGTCTTTGATCCATTTTACTATATAGGAATCTTTTATTTTATCTTTTGCCACCTCTTCATACGATTCCCCGACAGGCCGATAAATCTTCATAGCATCCACGATTCCGTTTGCGGTACTTGGACTGCCGACAAAAGTTACCGGATTGATTTTGTCTATCCTCCACTGATGTGTCTGTACATTATATGGTTCTACTCTGTATTGTACATCAAATTGATTTTTATAAGATCCAGTTCCCGTTATTCTTATTTTATATGCAGTCAGTTCACTCTCGTTTATAGCAATTTCCGGTTTGGCTACTATGTTACCATTTGCGTCTAAGTATTGAATCGAATAATCCGTACCCATTTTTAATTCTTTTTGGGTTTCACGGTCTTTTACTTTGAAATTCATTAAAGTTAAAATATCAGGGTTATCCGGATCCAGGCTAGGATCATACTCTAACCTATGAATTCCAGAAAGCAACGTGTTTTCATTTACATATACGTCCGCATGCTTGCTGATATCTTTTTCTACATGGTAATAAAAATCAGTAGCCGTACCAGTATAACAGCCTTTTCCTGTAATTGTTATATCAACCTTGCCGCATCCGCCATTTTCTTTACTAAAAGAAACGGTAAAATCTGTGTCCTTTACCAGCTGCTTATTTGCCGTTTTAAGCTTCAACCCCAAATCCGATATATGGCAGGAACCATTTAGCCCTGTCTGGTCAAAATCTAAAGGTGTAGTTTTGTTCAAAAATTCTTTTAAACTTGTTGTTAATTCAAAATCGCTGGTCAATAATTTTTTATCAGAGCTTGCAATTGGTTTTGGTCGTATTGTATAGGTAAATGAAATGCTGCCTTCTACAAATCCTGCAGCTGTTTCAGCGTTAATTGTAATAGTATACTCTAATGGAGCCGTTCCCTTTTTCACACTATCATAATCTGCTGTCCCGGCAGTATTAGTTGTCCCTTTTTCTATGATTTCAAAATCCGGTGCTGACATGTCGTCTCCATTATAGGTAAAATCAGCATCAGGTGTAATACTTACCGTAGTTTCATTAAATGCTTTTTTTACAGAATAATTAAAATCGGATTTCAATGCAGTCCCATCACTCTTAACAAAACACTTCCATTCTATCGTACCCTTATAAGTTGTGTTCCCTCTTTCGCTACTGGGATAATTAATCGTATATGTCTTCCCGTCCCTGCCTTTTGTCAATACATCTTTATCTGTAAAACTGCCTCCACCAACAAGGCTTATGGAATTAATTACCTGTTTGTCATCCGCTGCTTGAAATGCATACTCTGTACCAGTTCCATTAATTACAAACGTAGGAGATAGGCATGTAATCCGATTGACTCTCAAAGGTACAATCTCATAGGATAATGTGATCCCATTCAGAAGGCCGCCCGTATATATGTACGAAACAGTGCCGACATTGTATACATCCCCAGTAACTTCTCTTCTTTCGTAAACGGAATTGTCATTCCCTAGTTTGCTGCATCTTTTTACACCATCAACTTCTTCTATCTGATATATTGTTAACGAAGGTTCTTTCCCGCTAAAATTAAGGCCGCTTTTTATTACATCGTCACTTTCCACATATGTTTCACCATCTAAATCCTCGCGTTCGCTCAACATAAAGTCCGCCGCCGTATACCGTGGCGTTGCTTCTCTTGCCGTAGCATCTGGCTGGCTGCCTGCTGCCTGCACATCATCCCCCGGCTGTCCCTGCTCCGATGCCTCATCTTTCAGCTTACCGGTTTCCGCTGCAGGTTCTACCGTCTTGTGGCCATCGTCGTCAGCCGATGGAGTATTATCTGTCTGACGGCCTGATTCATCGTCTGCAGTCTTATCCCCCTCGCCATCACTGGCATCAGCAGGTTCGCCTGTACCATCTTCCGCAACCGTCTGGCCTGCTAGTCCCTCCTGCCCGTCGCCGGGTTCTTCCCCGTCATTTGCCACAGTCTCCCCGTCAGAAACAGAGTCCGGCAGGACTGCCGTTCCATCCTGTCCATTTTCCGGCGGCATCCCCGTCTCTTCTGTTGTACCGTCTGATTCGTTAGCGCTGATTTTTGGCGCTACGACCGCCACGCCGCCAAGCAGCAGCACGGAACATAATACAATCAGCACTTTCACCCCGAATTTCTTCCATACGTCCTTGTACATACATTTACCTTCCTCTCTGTCATCCTGCCCGAAGACTTTCTCAGACTTCATTTTTTCAACCGGCGCATTTGCTATTATATGCACAGAAAAGTATGTACGTTCAACTATATTGGCCATAAACAGTCGAATTTACATACTTACCCCTTGCTTTTATAGCTAGTTTATTATTATATCGGATATTTCTTCTAATTCTTAACCTTAACCTGGAAGAAATTGAAGGATAATGTTATCATGAATTATGGCATGATTTCCAGTTAATCTTCCGCTTCGAATTCTTTCCTAACATCTATTTCATAGATTAGGTCTTCCAGATCATCCACCTTTTTATTCAACTGAACCAGCTGCCTCATCATGCCGCTATTAGTTTTTAGGAAAACATACCTCATTACCGTCGAAAAGTCATGTTCATATAAATTCCAGAGGAAATCCATATCTGTTTGTTCCAGTTTTAAATTTTGCTCCAGAAAGTCTTTGTAAATGCGCTTGGATACATAATTGTTTACGATCATGAACTCGCTTTCCCTCAATATTTCATAAACGGCCTGCGACAGCTGCGGGTCTTCAAGCGCCTTTGTTAAATATTTCCTGTTTTCACGTTCCAGGTATATGATACGGAAAGACTTTTCCAGCAATTCCAAACGCGTATGTTCATCCAGTTTTCTATATGGGACAACGATAAAAAACCTTTTTACAAAACGGTCGACTTCTTCTTCTATTTCATTCCAAAATTCCTCGTCCCGCACTTCTTGGCGCAAAGATGTAAAATCAAACGGTTTTTCCTGTAGCCGGACAATTCCTCCAATGACGGCGATCAAATCCTCGCGTAAACAATCGTATGTTTCATACTCTTCCTGCTCCAGTTCCAGCGAGCTATCCAGTATATTGTCTCGTCCGCATATTTGGATCATCAACTTTACAATCTTTTGCATTTGTTCCTTTAATCTTTTCTCTTTTTCATTTTCCACAGAAGGCATTGAACAAAACCTCCTTTCCCTCTTCCAAATCTTCTTCTATATCATGGAAACAATAATCCCTTTCTTCTATATCATAAACAAGGCCAAGAACAGAACCAAAACGGCTGTCTTCCTCACGATTGCGAGAATTTAACCGCCGCTCCCTGCGCCTGTTATACATACGCACTTTTCGAATGGATTTACGTATCGCGAGCTTATCAGCTTCATTCCCAAAAACAGCCTGCGTGCTACATAATTGTTTATTAATCTTATGAATCATAAAGTCAATGTCAGGAGCATCTTTCCATATTTGTTCTGCAAAACAATCAATTGCATCTAGTAATAAATGATTTATTGTACTACATTCTTTTATTTGTTTCTGTTGAATCGTACCTAAATAAGCTTTGCCTTCGTTTGTTAAATGATAGTAATTATATTTGCCATATTTATGATATTCCCAAAAATGATAATGCTCATATCTGCGCAATAGATTTGACAGTGCTTGTGAAGACAATGATAAATACTTTGCAATCGTACCTTGTGCCAATTCCCCGTTCGTTTCCAACAATTCCAGCATTTGTGGAATATACCTAGCATGCTCGAGCTGCCTGAGCTCTTCATATTTCTTTTCTGATTCCCTTTGTTTTTGCTGGATGGCATATAGTTTTTCACTTATTTTTTGAGCTATCCAAAAAGACGCAAAAGAAAACACCCGATAATAGTCCGCATGACTTTCAAAATCTAACTCGTTGCCCCATGCTTCAATCCTTTTTGCGCCGTTCGTAAACAAATCGTATAAATTCTCATATTCCTGGTCACGTATGCTATCTGTCAATATATTTAATATCTGCTCTATATTTTTTTGCAGGTCGCACGCCTGATTCGCCTGCATTGCCTGGTCCCAGCAAGCCATAACTTCTTCTTGTATATGCGTTGTCTTCATAGAAATTCCTCCCTTTTATGTAACAAACAGGTAACATCTCTATTTTTATTCATTTTACTACAGATATGAACTTTTGACAATTTGTTTTTAATGTCTGGTCTTCTCCCTTTGCCAGAGAAGGATTTAACTTGAATACACGTATACATCCTCCAAAGGAACACTCCATACAGTGTTCCATCGTTTTATAAAACAGTTTTTGGCAAGCAGCTTCCTTCTTTGTATTTTTGCAGCATGGTACTGTTAGAAAACCAATTTCATCAAATGGCTGTTTTAACAGGTTCGTTGTAGATTCCATTTCCCGGGCCTTTGACTTTATCCTTGGCGCACACGCATTTGACAACACCTGCACCCCCGCGTACTGCCGGCTAAAACTATCGCCTAACTGTTCAAAATAGCTGATGGAAGTAGAATAAGAAGAGATAACGGAAAATGCAATCTCAAAAAAATCCCACATACGATGCTGCCAGCTGTCGTTTAGTCCGTCTTTGCATACAAGATACTGCATCCTGCCTATTTTAGGAATATCGATTAATTCAACGTTTTGAGCCTCCTGTTTTAAGTTTTCCCAATAAATCTTCCCATTCTTTTTCAGGTAAAAAGCATTCATTTTCTGGCTTCTTAACAAAACAGTCCCCGTTCCGCTCATTAATATCCCCTCGTTGATTCCCCGGTCCCATAAAGAACCAAGAAAAACAAGTTCCAATGAATTTGACCTATCATACGAAGACTTTATCAAAAAATCCCTGATGATGCTTATAGTCTGGCTATTTACCGCTAATTCTGGAAAAACAACGATTTGAATGTCTTCGTTTATACACTTTTTCAAAATCTCTAGATATTGTTTATTTATTTCTTCATTGCATTCTTGCATCTCTTCCAATTCAAAATAATTTTTCTCGCCATATTCATAATAGACAGGCTTACACCAAAGATTTTTTGACACCGGAACAATGCCTACTTTTAATTCGGGATAGGATGACTGTATATTTGGCGCTCCAGGATAATATTTTATCGTTACCGCTTTGTCTAACCGGTCTTTTTTCATAATCTTATAGCGTTTGATTCTTTCATCAATTGCACTGAATTCCGACTGATTCAAAAAACGTATCTTTTCCCCTTCTGTTTCATTATATTTTTTAAAATAATGATCGCTTGGCATTAAGTAAAAGCAATATTCCGGTTCCACTGAGTTCAAAGGGCCCAATATATATAATTTTCCAATAAAATCTTCCGTTGTTAGAGAAAGCGCCGGATACGCATCCCTTTCTTTCAAATATTCGTCGAAATCAAATAACAGCCGAATAGCAACATTACGCAGATTTTCTCTCTGAATAAAATTTTGCAGTAACTTTCTATAACCGCCAAAAGTTATACACCCGGACAACATTTCATTTGTCGCTAACGGCAGGTCGCCCCAATAACCTGGTTTCAGGTTTGCTTGATTCTTATAATATTCCTCTATATACCGCGGCTTGTCTGGGCCTTCAATCTGCAGATACAATAAAACCAGCAGATCATAAATATTCCGTTGCTTTTCCAGTTCTTTATGAAAAAGTTCCAGTTCCTCCCTCGTAACCATACCTAGAATCCCTCGTTTATCTTTTTCCAATCTGGTTTTTTCTAACGTCAGTTTACCATTTATGCGTTTTGCTTACGCCATCCTGTTTTTCGGTTTATTTCCAGCTAATCGCCAGGATATTGATTCCAGCCGGTATCCGTAAATCAAATATTCCTATATTCGCATTCACAAACCATTCACACATCGTCAAACAGCAAGTCAATGCTACTTCGAAATTCTTC